>CAZUGM010000052.1:0-11446 GCA_964619915.1 uncultured Fusobacteriaceae bacterium
TGGTGAGAATACCGGTGTTTTAGCCGTTACCAAGGTTTACGATCCAGCTGTTCTAAGAATTGCAGCTGTATATGCCATTGTTATATCATTTATAGGAAAATTCGGTGCTGTCCTACAGACCATTCCTACTCCTGTTATGGGTGGGATCTCTATCATCTTATTCGGAATGATCTCAAGTGTTGGAGTAAGAACATTAATCGAAGCTAACCTAGATTTTGCCCACTCAAGAAATTTAATCATTGCTTCCCTTATCTTTGTTTTAGGAATAGCTATCAGCAATGTAGTTCTTTGGGGAACTATCTCTCTATCTGGTCTGGCAGTAGCCGCTATTGTAGGAGTAGTTTTAAATAAGGTTCTACCTAAGAATATATAAGAAAATGAAAAACATAAAAATAGGCAGCCAAGGGCTGCCTGTTTTTATGTTTTATTATTTTATGCCAATTTATTTATCCACCTCTTACTTACAAACCTCCTCATTCCAATTACGATACGTACAAACTCCTCTGCCAAGGTAGCCAAATATACTATATATATGGGAAGACCTAAATAAAAAGCTGCAAATATCGCTCCAGGTATCCCTACCATCCATAGAGCTATAAGATTTATTCCCATGGCAAACTTTGTATCTCCTCCTCCTCTCAGGACCCCTACCATCTTTGTCATACTAAGTGCCTTAAACGGGAAAGATATACAGAATGCTATCAATGTATATTGACCAAGTCTCAATACATTTTCATCTACATTATACATCCCGACTAATTTAGAGGAGAATAGTCCTAAAGGGACTGCCAGAAGAAGTGCCAAACCAAATGAAACTTTGTAGAATTTCTTCCCATCGGAATAAGCTTCGTTTAACTTACCCTCTCCTATCTTATGGGCTATCATTACTGTGGCTGCATTGGCAAATCCAATTATTCCCACCACTGCTAACCTCTCAAAACTATTCTCTATATTTATTGCAGCCAGTGACTCCGTACCTATCCTACCATAAACAGCACTGTATACAGTCTGTCCCAATGCCCATAGGATATCATTTACTATAACTGCTCCTGCAGTTACGATAAATAACTTTAATACGACTATGTCAAAACAGAAAAATTCCTTTAGCTTTATGGCTATGGGGTACCTTCTCCTATAGATGACTCCTACTACCACTATACACTCTACTCCACGGGCTATAGAGGTGGCCAATGCGGCACCTTTCACCCCTAATTCAGGGAACCCGTAATTACCAAATATAAGCAGGTAATTCAGAACAATATTTACCACCAACGATAAAAAACTTGTCAGCATAGGGAGACGGCTTTCTCCTAATCCTCTGAGTAGTATAGAAAAAGAAAACGATACAGCTGAAGCAATATATGACCAGGCTACTACCCTGAGGTATTTAGAAGCAGTCACTATAACCAACGGATCCTTTGTATAAAGTCCCATGATATATTCCGGTGTAATATATGAAATAAACCAAAAACACAATGCCATCAATATACTCAGTATAGTAGATATAGATACGATATATTTTACTTTAGAATAATCCTTTTTCCCATGGTATTGAGCAATAAATACAGCGGCCCCACTATTTACCCCCATTATAAATGTTGTCATCAAGAATACTATCTGATTAGCTAACCCCAAGGATGCCACCTGCATTCCTCCTAATTTTCCAATCATAAATACATCTGCCATATTTACAGATGCCAATATTAAACTTTGAATTGTTATTGGCAGCGCCAATATAAGTAACGTCTTGTAAAAACTTCTCTTCATTTTTCCCTCCTAAAAATACATAAACACAAAAAAAAGACCAACTTCAAAAAGTTGATCCCTAAAGGTTCAACTTAAAATATCAATTCACAGGATGAGCTTTAGCTTAATGATACTCCTGTAGCACCAATGAGATGGACAATTCTGCCTAACGACACTCTCACAGCACCATTGAATCGACTATTTCAAGTCAAACAATGTATTTAATTTAAAATTACGTTTTGTATTATACTCTTAGTTTTTATTTTTGTCAATCACTTATTTTTTAGTATTTAAATCATAAAAAACATCATTAAATGAACATAAAACCATTTAATTTATTCTTGGGGAGATATAAAATATTCCTCATTAATCTTGGTAACTTTAACCTTAACTTCGTATAAATTTTCTAGAATTTCATTTTTAAAAGTGCTTTCCTTATCTCCAAAATGAAGCTGTCTGCCATTTTTCAACAGCAATAATTTATCACAAAATCTCCCTATGAGACTTAAGTCATGAATTATAATTAAACATCTCATCTTATTCTCTTCAATAACTTCTTTTATTATTTTTAAAATATTAAATGCATTCGAAAGATCTAAATTACTGGTCGGTTCATCCATTACTATTATTTCAGAGTTTTGAGCTAAGGCCCTTGCAATATAAGTCCTTTGTTTCTCTCCACCGCTTAATGAACTCATTTTTCTGCTTTTATATTTTTGTAAATTAAATTTCATTATCAGTTCATCTACTTTTTTTTTATCTTCAGTTGTCTCATTATATTTGATATATGGAATCCTTCCTAACATAATAGTTTCGTATACCGTTAAGTTATTCGTTTGAGATTCCTGAGGAACATAAGCTATTTTTCTTCTCTTTTTTACCAAAGTCAGTCTTTTTAAATCTTGTCCTTTAAAAAACACCTCTCCCTTTCCCTCTTTTATACCAATTATATTTTTTATAAGGGTGGTTTTACCGCTTCCGTTAGACCCTAAAACACCTAATATTTCACCTTCGTTTACCTGAAAATTGATATCTTTTATGGAAAATCCTGTTTTATAATTGTATGATAAATCTTTTACTATCAATTCTCTTCTCCTTTTTTTAATATCAGATGTATAAGTATAGGAACTCCTACATAACTCATTATAATTCCAATAGGTATTATTAGAGGACTAAATAAAGTTCTTCCAATTGTGTCGGATAGTATAACTAATATTCCTCCCATCAGCATAGAGTAGCTCAGAAGATACTTATGGTTTTCTCCCACTATTTTTTTAGATATATAGGGAGCTACCAATCCAACAAAACCTATTATTCCGCTCATAGAAATAATACTTGCAGTCAAAACTAAAGATAATAAGCCTATAACCAGCCTCTCCCTTCCCACATTAACCCCTAAAGTAATTGCATAGTCATCATCGCAATTACAAATTAAATTTAGTCTCCAAGCTTTCTTTTGAAACACAATAAATACTGTGACTAAAAAAATAAAAACAACATAAACATTGCTCCATTCTATCCCATTAAAACTTCCAAAAGTCCATTTTACTATGGAAGATAGTTTTTCCTCTGAAGTGATATATTGCAGTGTTGAAGTCAGAGCAGCAAATAAATAATTTAAAGCTATTCCAATAATTATTATAGTTATTGATTCTATCTTATTTCTCAGACTTAAAAAATAAATGATTAAAGCACATATCATAGTAGCCGAAAAAGCTCCTAAAATAATATATAACTCCCTCTCTCCAAATATAACTATAGATAATGCTGCTCCAAAAGCTGCAGCTGATGACACCCCCAAGGTAAAAGGACTCGCCATTGGATTCCTTGTAATCACCTGCATAGATGTCCCGCAAAGGCCCAGCCCCATTCCAGTTAAAATTGAAAACACAACCCTTGGCCCTCTCAGATAATATAAAATATTTAATTCATTTGAATCTACTTTAAAAATATTTATCCATTCATTTCCCATTGAAGTTCCTAAAAATAACAGTATTAATAAAGTGATAGTTGCATATATATAATTTTTTTTCATTTCTTTTCCTATTATTTGTTATCTACAGGACTTGGATAAAAGTGTCCTTTTATATTTTTAAATCCCTGATATTCCTCCAGCCAAACTCTAAATATCTCATCTGGATCTAATTCTGTTAAGATATCTGGATATATCCATTTTGCCATGTATACGGCTCCTATCATTTTAGAAGCTCCCCCATGTCCAAACTGTGACATTAGATATACATCGTTATTTTTTAAAGCCGTTATATTGCTCCAGGCTTTTCTGTTTTTTATATTTTTAACTGTTTCCTCCATCTGTTCTTTAGATGGTGCTTGATACACTCCTGTCCCCTTAATTGCACTCTTCAAGCTTACATTTTTTACTATTACATCTGGATTTCTGCCAATTACAGCTTCCGAATCTACTTGAGCCACATTTACCTTTCCACCTACATTTTCAAATACATTCTCTCCTCCTGAAGCTTCTATCATATTATAGTAGTAACTCCCTGGAAAAGATGTATAATAATCTTTGGCATCTTCCCAATAAACAGTTCTTTTCTTTACACCTTTTAATTTTTTCTGAATGTATTCTAGGGGTTCACTGTAATATTTTTCAAATTTCTCCGCTTCCTTTTCTTTACCAAAAATTATACCGATATTTTTAACCTGGTTATGAAAATCATTGGTGTCATAACCAGAGATTACAATTACTTTTATTCCAAAAGGAGCTAATTTTTTTTCTGCTTCTTTGTATACTCCGTTAGATGGTAAAATAATTACTTCAGGCTTCAATTTTATTATTTTTTCATAGTTTAAACTCTTTTGATTTTTACCTACCACATCTTCTACATTAAAATTACTCCAATACTCCCTGTCTTGGGCAGTATTCATGTCAGCAGCAATTACTTTATCTATTGCTCCACAAGCTCTGATTAATTCATTGTTATATCTTAGTGTCACTACTGCTCTTTCTACAGGTACTAAAATTTCTACCTTTCTTCCTGCATTATCAGTTATAGTGACTAGCTTTTTACTGTTTGCAATTGCTAATGTCCCCATAATAAAATTTAATATGATTACTACTAAAAACAACCTTTTCTTAATTTTCATCCTTCCCCCTATTTTATAACATCATCTATATGATTATATATATTTTATTTTTTCCTTTTCTAATACTTTTTTCTAAGACCCCACTATATCTTCCTCTCTATATACTCTGCCACTTATTTATAAAATTTAATAAAGTATCTCAGTGGGAAGGTAAGTGATCGATAGTTTCTGAGTGGATAGATTTTTTGAAATTTCAGTTTTAACACTGAATACATCATAAAAAAATTCCTGGGTAAAAATATCTTCAGGCACTCCTGCCCCCCAAAGTTTCCCATCTTTTAAAGCTATTATTTCATCACAATAAAGAGAGGCAATATTCATATCATGCACCGCTGCAACCACTGTTATCGACAAAGATTTCAATATCTCCATTATCTGAAGCTGATATCTTATGTCTAAATGATTGGTCGGTTCATCCAATACTATAATATCAGCTTCCTGGGCTAAAGCCCTTGCAATCAAGACTCTTTGACGCTCTCCCCCTGAAAGACTCAGAAAAGCTCTATCTTTATATTGTTTCAATCCCAACTTTTCAATTGCCCTATTTACAATCTCACGGTCCTTTTTATTGTAGGATCCCAAAAAATTTTTATGGGGATATCTTCCCATGGTTACCATCTCACATACAGTAAAATTAAATTCACTTCCTCCATGCTGGGATACCACTGCCATCTCCTTGGCCAATTCTTTAGAACTGATAACCTTAAGGCATCTTCCCTTTAGGTTTATTTTTCCCTCTCCCTTTAGAGTTCTATAGATATTTTTTAAAAGGGTCGATTTACCACTCCCATTGGGTCCCACTACCCCTACAAATTTTTCCTTTTCTACATGAAAGGAGATATTTTCTATTAGATTCCTCTCCTCTATTTCATAGGTTAAATCCTTTATTCTTAACATCTCTTTCCTCCAAAATTATATCCACTTTTTATTATCCAGAGAAAAAATGGTCCCCCTAGAGCCGAAGTAATAATTCCTATGGGTAACTCCTCCGGGATAAAGATAATCCTTGAAACCGTATCCGCTCCCATGATAAATACCCCACCTAAAATAACACTCAGGGGTATTAATTTCCTATGGGAAGCTCCCGTTATCCTCCTGGTTATATGCGGGATAATCATCCCGACAAATCCAATAGTTCCAGTTAATGCCACTACCGAACTTGTCAAAAGGGAAGATAGGATAATCAAAAATAACTTTAATTTCTCCGTCTCTATTCCTAAAATTCCAGCCTCTTCCTCCCCCAATAAAAGAAGGTCCAATTCCTTAGAAAGACATAGTCCTATTATAACTCCTAAAATCAGAATAATTCCAGGAAATAACAATTTATTCCACTGGGCACCGCCTAGACTTCCAGTCATCCAAAACATTGCGTTCCTGACCTTAGAATCATTCTTTACCCAGTAAATAAGTAAATTTATTAGTGATGAAAATACCGCTGATACCGCTATCCCCGTAAGAACTAATCTTCCCGATGAATAATCCCCCCTCGTCAGACGGATCACTATAACAGTAGCTAAAAACGCCCCTAAAAACGCTCCTCCCTCCACTGAAAATCCGCCTAAATTAAAAAACATCGCTGTAATTGCCCCTGCTGCTGAACCACTAGAAATCCCTAATATATAGGGGTCTGACAATGGGTTCTTTGTTACTGCCTGCATAAAAACTCCTACTAATGCAAGGGCTCCTCCTGTTATAAAACCTAATACCGCTCTGGGAAATCTGATCTTCCAGATAATAACTTCCATCCCCCTGCTCCAGCTTCTTGTAAAGATCTGAAAGTTACTGACTTTATTAAAAGCTATCTTCCACACTGTGGTAAATGGTATGTTTACCGCTCCTAAGTTCACTGCTAAAGTAAATATTATCAATGATACAAGTACAAATATAAAAAGCTTTTTTTTCATACCTACATCCCCTGATAAAATTCTTGAGCCATATGCTCGATAGCCTTTCCTATTCTTGGCCCCGGTGAAATCTCCGCCAGTGATACAACAACAAATTTATTTTCTTTTACAGCTTCCAGTTCCCTTGTAAATTCATTTTTCTTTAAAAAATCAATCTTTTCCTGGGCTTTATCATTTCCATAATTTACTATTACCACCACTTCAGGGTCTCTCTCCAAGATACTTTCCCAGCTTACTGTGGCATAGTTCCCCTGAACATCTTTAAATATATTTTCTCCCCCTGCCTTGGTGATAATATCATTTCCAAGGCCAGTCCCTGCTACTACAAAAGGAGCTTCCTTTCCGGAATCATATGCAAATACTCTGATTGTTTTTTTATCCCTTTTCAATTTTTTTGCTTTTTCCACAGTTTTTTTCAAGGAATCTACCACTTTTTCAGCCCTGTCTTCCACATCAAATATTTTCCCAAGGGTGATATAGTCTTCATAGACATCTTCTACTTTTGACCCTTTCTCTAAAGATGAGATAATATAAGGATTTACCCCGTTTTCCATGAGCTCTTCCACTCCTGCAAGTCTTTTAGGGTTCAATGATGAATGCCATCCGCTTACAAAATCAGGTTCTACAGAATAAAAAACTTCTTTGGACGGGTATCTGTCAGAAAGTATAGGTACCTTCTTATAACCCTCTTTTAATTCTGGAAAAATTTCGTTATCTGCCCAGCATGTCCCTACCATCTTATCCTCCAGTCCCAAAGAAAGAAGAATTTCTGTCATAAAATGAGAGGTAGTAACTGCTCTTTTAGGAGATTCTGTGAAAGTCACCTCATATTTTTCATTTCCGTCACTAAAATTTACCGTAACCGGTGTATAAGCATAAGATACCAAAGATAAACTCAAATATACCCATGCAATAATATTTTTAATTTTCATCATTTTCCCCCTTTAAAATGTTAGCTTTCTTTATTTTTATATCCTCAACTTCAGATTTTATAAGGTTATCTAGATGTTCGATAAAGAGATCCTGTACCTCTCTCCTCTCTCCCATACCTACCATGGAAACCGCTGCTGCTATCTCCTTTTCTTCCAATGCCTCTTTCCAGTCTCCGGCTATATCTTCCTCTGCATGAACTCCTGCTACTACCATCAATGGAACTAAAGTTACCTCTTTTATCTCATTGATTTTTAGATCTTCTATAACATCTTCCAGCCCCGGGTACCCCTCCACTGTGCCTACAAAAATATGTTTATATCCTTTTTTCTGTATGGCATACTGGAGCATTCCATAGGCTGAAGCTGCATGATGGTCAGTTCCATGACCTATTAAAACAATCGGTCTGTCCGAATATTCTCTATTAAAGAGATCCGCTACCTCCATATAATCTTTTGTTTTAGTCAAGAGGGCAGAACCAATTTTAATCTCTTCAAATTCAAGTTTATATTTCTCTACCTCTTCCTTCATACAGTCAGACTCAATACCATTTATTATATGAGTTGCCTGTATTATAATGTGGGTAAACCCCTCCTCCTTCATTTTTTTTATTGCCTCATTGGGAGTTAGTTTTCTGACCCCTTCCTCTTTAAAGATTTTTTTTATTATCATCCTCGATGTATAGGCTTCTCTAATATGAAACTCTTTAAATTCTTTTTCTATACGCCTATTAATTGTCTCCAAAGAATTTTCTCTTGCTTTTTTTCTGCTGGTTCCAAAATGGACCAACAAAATTCCTCTCTTTATTTCCCCTTCTTGTCTCTTTTCTGTCAATAACACGTTCAACTCTCCCCCCAATTCACTTTATAATTTCCTAGATAATAAAAAAACCCTGAGTAAACCCAGGGTAAAGATACAACAAAAAAGTAGTATCTATACCCTCGTCCTCGCAAGTGATATAAAAAAAAATTAAGGCAGGTATCCTGGCTCAGTTTCATCCTACAGGCAACCTTCCCAGAGGTTAGTTTCTCCAGTGGTATATGCCTTCGTCAACTTTACAGTGGCGGGACCGCGGAGGCATCTAACCTCTCTTCCCTTTTAAACTCCGTTAAAGGAGTACCTTAAAATAATCTATCATTCAGGTGAACTATACTAGTTCTTTTTTAAAAAGTCAATATTTTTTAATAAAACCAATACATTTTTTTACGATAAAATAAATTTGACTTTAAAATTATTTTTTATTGATGATCTTAATATTTAGTGCATATTTCATAGTTCTGTATAAATAAAAAAAGAGAACCTTTAAAAGATCCTCTTTTTCAATTTTTTTATTTTTTTAATTCCATCCTTATGAAATCAACTAACTCTTTTAAATTTTCTTCAGAAAAATCAAATTTTATACCTGCTGTTTTATATATTTCATCTACCGGTTTAGAATACCCTAATTTTAAAAATTCATTATATCTATTGAGTCCTGTCTCCCTGTTTTTCTTATAATTTTTATAAATCCCTATAGCTCCTAACTGACTTATAGCATATTCTATATAGTAAAACGGCACCTCAAATATATGGAGCTGCATAAGCCATCTCATTTGTTTTTCCTTTAAAAGGCCCTTCCAATCCACTCCTGTATTAAATCTATCCATTATCTCACCAAATTTTTTATCTCTTTCTATGCTTGTATGACTAGGATTTAAATATATCCAATGCTGGAATGAATCTACTATCATTACCCAGGGTAATATTTCCATCGTTCTATAAAGTTGATCTAATTTGGCCTTTTTCAGTTCTGCATCATCTGTATAAAACTCATCCCATGCTTCCATAGTCATAAGTTCCATACTCATAGATGCAAGTTCTGCCACCTCACTGGGAGTATCTTTATAAGAAACCAAAGATTCATCACTAGTAGCAAAGGAATGCATTGCATGACCTGATTCATGCATCAATGTCACCATATCATCATGTAATCCGACTGCATTCATAAAGATAAAAGGAGCTCCTGTTTCATGAAGGGGATAATTATATCCTCCAGGGGCTTTACCTTCACGATTTTCTAAATCTAAAAATCCTGATTTTTCCATAAATTTTAATTTTTTTTCATAGTCTTTTTTGACCCTTCCTAGGGTGTTTAAAGATTTTTTCATAAATTCTTTTATATCTTTAAAAGGGTTCAAGATAATCCCATCTGGGTCTACATCCATATCCCAAGGTTTTAAAGTATCTAAATCCAATTTTTGTTTTTTTTCATCGTGAAGTTCTTTTAAAAAAGGTACCACTATCTTTTCTACTGCACCATGAAATTTATACAGGTCTTCCGGTGTATAAGAAAATCTTCCCTTCAAATCATGCATATAGTCACGATAATTTTGATACCCTTTATTTTTGGCCATCTCGACCCTGATTTCTTTTAATTCATCAAATAAATTTTCTAAGACCATATGATCTTTTTCCAGTCTTTTATTTATAGTTTTCCAGGCATCTTCCCTTATTTTCCTGTCACTATCCTTTAAAAATTTCTTCATTTGAGCCAGGGTATAGGTCTTATCCATAAATTCCACTGTCATCTTAGAGTTTATCTCCCCGTATTTAGTAGATAGTTCGATTTCTTTTATCTGCAGAGGAATATTTTTCTCCTCAAACATCTCTATCTCATTGCTCAAAATCAGTTTATAATTTTTATACCTTTCCTTAGGTAATTCTCCAAAAAACTTATTTTCATATATTTTTTTATTCAACTTAAAGGATTCGGCTTCGTATTTAGAAAATACATTGGCATAATAATCATTAAAATCATCTGAATATTTTTTCTCATTGGCAAACCTAGTCATATTGATATATTTCCAAGCTTCTTCTTCGTTTATTATAATGGATAATTCACTATATCTTAATATAAATTCTTCTAATTCCTCTACACTGAATATCTTTATTTCAAATAATTCTTTCATCAACCCTTCTATATTTTCCTTGGTTACCTTCAATGTTTCATCATAATATTTTCTCATATTCCCCCCCTGTATCAATTTATTTTTTCATATCCCTCTTACTTTTCCCCATTATAACATAAACCCCTTCAAGATTATTTATATACAAAAAAAAACACGGATATCCCGTGTCTAATCTAAGTATATATAGGCAATTTTAGAAATTAAGCGGTGCTAATCTATATGTCTCTCTGACTGCATTTCCCTCAATCACTAATTTTGAATTTGTCATCTCTATTACTTTCCCCGCTATTACTTTTTCCTTACCTTTGAAATTTTTTACAATAAATGCTCCATTTTCTTTTTTAAAAGAAACCATATTGTCCATAACTACCTTTGTTTCATTTAAATTTTTAAAAAATAATTTCATTTCCATCCCTCCTGATAATATATTTTAAATAAATGTTGTTTTTGTTTTATATACATATAATATATCATTATAACCAACAAGTCAAGAAATATTTATTTGATTTATCATTTTATATAAAAATCATATCTTTCATATATTTTATAAAGACTATAATGTTCTAAAAACATTCTTTTTGTATTTTTTTTAACTTAAAACAAACAAAACAATGATGTATATATATGTTAATGAATATGTAGATATATATAACTAATGTATCTCGAAGATAAAAGATACAATTTTTTATAAATTTTATCTCAAAATCCTATGTTTATAAAATAAACAGATAGTATTTTGGTGATGCCCCTTGCGGGTAGAATTCATTAGATAATAATAAAAGGTAAAAGGATAGACTCCTTTCACCT
>CAZUGM010000053.1:0-2888 GCA_964619915.1 uncultured Fusobacteriaceae bacterium
TTTGGAGTTAAAGTAAACGTAAACGGTGGAGGAACTACTGGTCAAGCAGGAGCTATCAGACATGGTGTTGCTAGAGCATTATTAATGGCTGACGAAACTTTAAAAGGTGCTTTAAGAGAAGCTGGATTCTTAACTAGAGACTCAAGAATGGTTGAAAGAAAGAAATTCGGAAAGAAAAAAGCAAGAAAATCACCTCAATTCTCAAAGAGATAAGGTTATTTCAAAAAGAGATATATTTCCACTGTTGTGGAAATACATCTCTTTTTTTATTCCATCCTCCTAGCTGCGTCTTCTATCTCATCCCAATTAGTCCGATATTTTTTCTCCATCGATTTTCTAAAATTTAATGATTTTGAATTTTCTTTTTTCATTATGTTATCTCTATCCTTCTCGTCTAAGTAAATTCTTTGTTGATTTTTAGTTCGAGTTGTCATCCTACTCCTAGCCGCCTCTTCTATCTCATCCCAATTAGCCCGATATTTTTTCTCCATCGATTTTCTAAAATTTAATGATTTTGAATTTTCTTTTTTCATTATGTTATCTCTATCCTTCTCGTCTAAGTAAATTCTTTGTTGATTTTTAGTCTGAGTTGTCATCTTTATCTCTTTTTGCTGCTGATTCATATTCCCACCACTACTATTTTCTTTGCCGCCACTTCCATTCCCTCCACTCTTACCAGCAAATGATAGAGCCGATATCATTATTAACCCTACCAACATCATCTTTTTCATCATTCCCACCTCCTAAACTTTATATTAATATTTACTCAATTTTATTTAAAATCCTCTTAAATGATTTTTAGACCCATCTCTGAGATATATAAATACTTCCCTTAGATCACTAGGTAGTTTTTCAGCTTTCTACTCTTCCTTTCTATGGGGGTTTCATGATTATCTAAATTAATTTTATTAAAAATTGAATTTCGATAATGAACTCCACAAAGGAAATCGAGGTATAACAATTATTTATAAATTTTAAGGGGCACCATCAATGTTCACACGATTCTCCCTCAGTTTTTTTATAAGCTTGTATCCTTTGCAGTTCTTCATAAACTTCTTTCCTGATATAATGAATTACTTCTCCAACTTTTAATATATATACTTTTTCCTCTAAACCTACTACTTCTACTTCTTCAAAAGTATGATAATGTTCTCCATAAAAACTTTTTATTTCCCCGTGAAAATTTATAAATCGAACCATATTAAACCTCCCTTCTTCACTGCCAAATAAAATAATCTATATTAATGTTATTATTTAACTTTATTGAATTTCCTTTTAAAAACATTATTCATTTCATATTAAAAAAAAAGCCCATACCTTCTTACGAAAGCATAAGCTTTTAACTCACTAAATTCTAGCGATAGTTTTCTCTAATTGTAGAGGAAACGACAACAAGAAAGGAGTTAATATTTACTCAACTGTCTTTCAAATGCCCTCAGATGGTTTTTCGACCCGTCTCTGAGATATGTAAATACTTCCCTTACATCGTCTGGTAATTTTTCATCTTTCAGAAACTTCTCATACATGGCTATATTATCTATCTCTGCCTGCACTCCTATTTCAAAAGTCTCTTTTAAAGTTTTAGGAATCACAAGGTCTTTCACATCTAATCTTTCATAGCTGACATTATATTTTTCAATTAATGACTTCAACATTTCCATGTGAGTTTCCTCGGCTCTTTTAATGTTTGAAAATGGTCTGTCGATATTAAAAGTTTTCATTATTTCCTCATATTCTGTTTTTGCAAAAACTTCATCCTCTATTGCGTATTTGATCATCTCCTGTACCGTCATATTATCATCCTTTTCCGCCCCTAGATGTCCATAACCAGCAAAAGTTAAACTACCCAACACCAACATCATTATTATTCCTATAAATTTCTTTTTCATCTCTCCCAACCTCCTTTAGTAGGGAGAATTCATGAATTATCCCTACATAAACTTAAATTTCTTTTTCTACTTAACTCTACTCCCTGAATATGAAAATTATGTGAAGATATAAAAAAACTAATATCTCTAATAAAATACTAGCTTTTTCTGTATATACCTACCCCGGTTTCTCTAATTCTACATTTATAAAATTCTTTTTAACTACAAGAATTTTATAATATTCGTAACCTCGCGAAACC
This sequence comes from uncultured Fusobacteriaceae bacterium, assembly GCA_964619915.1. Taxonomy (GTDB): domain Bacteria; phylum Fusobacteriota; class Fusobacteriia; order Fusobacteriales; family Fusobacteriaceae; genus Psychrilyobacter. The sequence goes on from CAZUGM010000053.1 coordinate 2,129, forward strand.
ATAAGAAGGAGGAGTTAATCTGCTATGTGAAAACAAAAAAATCTCCCATTGAAATAATGGGAGATCTAATAATTTTCTTATTTTTCTTCTTTTGTTTTTTTAGTTGTTGTTTTCTTCTTCGCCGCTGCCTTCTTTACAGGCGCTTTTTTCGCTGCAGTCTTTTTAACCGCGGCCTTTTTTACTGGTTCTTTTTTCTTTGCAGGAGGAGCTACCGAAAGTTCCCCCGTTTCCTTATCTTTTAATATCTTCCTTGTGTTTTTACAGGCAGGATAGTTGCTGCATGCCAGGAATTTACCCCTTCTGCTTGCCTTAATCTCAAATTTACTGCCGCACTTCTCACATACTCCGGCCTCAGCTATGAGTTTATCTTCCACAGCTTTGATCTCATCCAATAGATATTTAATTATTATAACTCCGTTTTTTTCCTCTAACTGCCCTTCCTTTACCATCTTTTTTATACTGGCAGGTAGAGGAATTCTGATCTCATCGGTAGCAAAATTTTCACTTTCCAGATATTCTCCGTACCTTCCTTTTTTTAAGATCATCATAGTTCCATCTTCTGTTTTCATATCGGTATCTTTTTCTTCAAAATACTCATTCATCTCCAACAGTCTTTCCTTTAGAGCTATCATTTCCACATCGATCTCTATACTGCCGTCTCTCAGAACACCGATAACAGCACTGGATAACGGCAGTCTTTTGTTGTCTGTTTCATAATTTTCACTCTCTAGATATTCCCCGAACCTTCCTTTTTTTAGGT
>CAZUGM010000053.1:2898-4978 GCA_964619915.1 uncultured Fusobacteriaceae bacterium
ATTCTTTCTCTCTTCTGAACTATCTCATTGATAAAGATATGTCCATCCTCTAATTCCTGCTCATCGATCTCCACTGTTTTCAATGGGATCCTTCCACTGCAGGTTTCAAAATGTTCACACTCTAAATACTTTCCAAATCTACCTGTTTTTAGGAGCATCTTCCCTGTACAGCCTTCTACCGGACATGGTACATCAGATTCGATCCTTCTGTTGGTGATCTTCTCCACTTCTTTATCAAAGTTATCCAATGCCTTTTTAAAGTCTATATAAAATTCATCCAAAACATTGGTCCACTTTATTTCTCCTTCTTCAATTGAGTCCAGAGCATCTTCCATACTAGAGGTAAATTCTACTCCTAATATTCTCGGAAAATACTTATTCAATATCTTCTCTACATCGTAACCTAACTTAGTAGGTACAAATGATTTTCCCATAAACTCTACATATTCCCTCTTCTTTAAAGTTTCTATGATAGATGCATAGGTAGACGGTCTTCCAATTCCATCAGCTTCCAACTTTCTTACCAATGAAGATTCTGTAAATCTTTTAGGAGGTTTAGTCTCATCTGCCTTTATATTTAATTTTTCCAAGTTTAACTTATCTCCCTTTTCAATACTAGGGAAACTGGCTGTTTTTATCTCATCTTCCTCTTTGAATACCTTATAGTACCCGTCAAAGGTCACCTTATTCACGATCCCTCTGAATTGATATTTATCATATCCACTTATCAGAGTAAACTGATCATATTCCATAGGAGCTAACTGGGAGATTATAAATCTTTCCCAGATCAACTTATACAACCTGTATTGATCGGAGTTCAGATATTCCTCGATATTGTCTGGCTCTAAATCTATATATGTAGGTCTTACCGCCTCATGGGCATCCTGTATCTTCTTTTTATCATCTGTTTTTTTCTTCTTTTCCTTACCTATATATTGTTCACCATATTTTTCTAAAATAAATTCCTTAGCCTGCCCTTGAGCTTCCTCTGATATTCTGGTAGAGTCAGTTCTCATATAGGTAATCAGACCTTTTTGAGTCCCATCTATCTTCAACCCTTCATATAAACTCTGGGCTACCCTCATAGTTTTAGAAGCTGAAAAACCTAAGTATGACGATGCTAACTGCTGCAATGTACTTGTCTTCAACGGCAGCGGCGGCTTCTTAGTTTTTTTGGCTATCTCGGTACTGATCACTTCAAAAGTAGGATGCTTTTCCAGAGATTTCTTTAACTCCTCCATCTTTTCTTCATCCCAGATTTTAATTCCCCTGTCATCCCCTGATTTATAGAGGTTTAGATCTATATTGTCACTAAAATTACCGCTTACTTCCCAGTATTTTTGAGGAATAAATGCCTTTATCTCATCCTCTAAGTCACAGATTAATTTTAATGAAACCGACTGAACCCTTCCTGCACTGGTGTTGGAAGATATTAACTGCCACAAATATGGACTGATAGAATATCCTACTATTCTATCTAATAATCTCCTTGCCTGTTGTGCATCTACCCTGTTTTGATCTATGGTTCTAGGATTCTTTACCGCTTCTTTTATTGCGTTTTTAGTTATTTCGTTAAATTCTATCCTGTTTTTATCCTTTGGATCTAGTTTTAATATATGAGCTACATGCCAGGCTATAGCTTCCCCTTCCCTATCCGGGTCGGCTGCTAGATAAATTTTATCTGATTTTTTTGCCAATGCTCTCAAATTTTTGGTTATTTCACCCTTACCCTTTATTGTTGAATAAGAGGGTGTAAAATCATTCTCTATATCTATCCCCATCTTTGTCTTTGGAAGGTCCCTTATATGTCCATATGAGGCTGTAACCTCATAGTTACGTCCTAATATTTTCTTTATAGTATTTGCCTTTGCCGGCGACTCCACTATAACTAGATTTTTTTTAGCCACTTCTATCACTCCAATATTTTGTCTTTACTACACTCTTCTATATTTACCACCTGCAACAGCTCTCACAAGTTTTTTTAATTCTAAATTTGTCAATAATCCCAAAAGTTTACCTATGGGGATCTCTGTTTCTGTTATTAATTCATCCAAACTTTTTTCTACCACCAATACACTAT
>CAZUGM010000053.1:4988-8289 GCA_964619915.1 uncultured Fusobacteriaceae bacterium
AGACCTTTTCCTCTTCCGGTTCTATATCTATGCTGATATTGGTTTTATTCTCTCCATCCCAGCCATATTCCTCCAATATATCTTTTCCCCTGGTAATCAGCTTCCCATAGGAATCTTTGATGAGGTTGTTATTTCCCTCAAAGGAAGGGTAGTTTGGAAATCCCGGAATAACAAATACATCTCTGCCTTCCTCTAAAGCCAGTTTAGCAGTTATCAGACTGCCACCTTTTTTATAACTCTCTATCACAGTAACTCCCCTGGTCAGCCCCACTATTATCCTGTTTCTTCTGGGAAAATTATACCTGTCTGGAGGAGTTCCCAATGGGTATTCACTTATAAGTATACCCTCTCTGGCAATCCTTTCCCATTCGTATTTATTTTCAGGTGGGTAGATCACATCTAACCCGCTTCCTACAACAGCAATAGTATTCCCGCCCAGGTTCAAGGCCCTCTTATGAGCCGTTACATCTACTCCCGTTGCTAATCCACTTGTTATAGTAACTCCCGCTCCTACTAAATCTCCTACCAATTCCCTACACGCAGATTCCCCATAACTGCTCATCTTCCGTGTTCCGACTACTCCTATATTTTTATCATAAAAGGTCATCTTTCCCTTTATATACAAAAATACCGGTGGGTGAGAGATATTTTTCAGATATAATGGATATTTCCTTTCCTTTATAGAAATTGTTTCAATATTTAAATCTAGCATCTTTTCCCTATAAAAATCAAGATTAATTTTATAAGAATTTAAAATTTTATCAATATCCTCATCTTTAAACCTCATAATTTTGCGGTAAAATGACCTGTCATGGAGGAAAATTTCTTCAAATTCTTCACACAAATTCATCAGTTTAATTATTATACTGTCTCTTACTCCCGCTACTCTCAATTTATACCAAGAATCCAAAGCTCTCACCTCCACGACAGTTTAATCAGAATATAATTAAAAAACCTTTTTCATCTGAGTTTTAGCCCGCTAATTTCTCCCAAGCTTACTATATATATCACCTAAATTTTTTCTTATCTTCTTCGAGTCAGGAAATTTACTCTGTGCCTTTTCCAAAATATCTTTAGCACTGCTGTACCTGTCCTGCGCCATATAGATATTTGCCATGGCTATATAGACATTTTCATCCTCCTGATAGATTAAATATTTTTCCATGTTTTTTATGGCAGCATCATAATTTCCTTTCATCTGGTAGGAACTTCCCAGTCCCAGATAGCCTCTATAAAAATCTGGTTTTACCTCTAAAAGCTTATTATAGAATGTGATGGCAGTATCATATTTTCCTAAAAATCTGGCAGTTGTAGCTGTCCCGAAATAATTTCTATAATCTCCTCCTTTATCCCTCTTAAATACAGTGTAAGCTCTTTCAAAAGATTTATCATTCATATATATACTTCCCAAGGTATAAATATCCTCGCTGTTTGTATAATTAGTTCTCTTCAGGTAATTTTCAAACTCCTCAAAATATTCCTCTTTTTTATCATATCCCCACTTGAAAACATTTTTTTTGTCTAAAATAAGTTTTTTCTGCAACGCTTTCATATCTTCAGGGTTTAATTTTAAAATTTTTCTGTATACTCCCAGGGCTTTCTCAGTCTGGTTCAATCCCTCATATGATCTAGCCACCCCATGAAGAGATTCTATGTCATCTTTTTTCACCTTAAAGGCACTGAGATAATAATCCAATGAATCCCTGTAATTTTCATCTAAATAAGAGATTTCCCCTGCCTTTATATAGTTTTCATAGGTTTCAAAACCCTCACTTGTACTTATATAGCTCCCCTCTGTACTAAGACTACCTTGAACCTCTGCATGTCCTATCGAGACCAACCCAATAAATAATATCATCAATAATTTTTTCATCTATTTTATCTCCTCTACTCTACTAATTACACTACCATCGTGATAGATAATCTCTATTTTTTCACCTTTTTCCAGCTCTCCTACACCCTTTATAACCTTGTTTCCTGCTTTAGTTATGGTGTATCCCCTCTTCAATATTTCCTCAGGGTTCAATGAATTCAATTTTTCCATCCTAACTTCTAAGAAATGTTTTTTTTGCATCAAACTATTGGTAATAACTTTTTTTAACCTGTCTTCCCTGTCCATCAACAGATTATTCCTGTCTGTAACTGTCTCTAGATAGCTTCTCAAAATATAACTTCTTTTTAAAGTTTCCAACTTCTCCTTTTTCTTCTGTAGGTTGGCCAGGAGACTGTTATTTAATTTCCTCCTTCTATCCTCTAAAGTTTGCATGAGCAGGTCTTTCCTGGGGATGACTAATTCCGCTGCATGGGTAGGAGTAGAAGCACGCATATCTGCTGTGAGATCTGTCAAAAGATTATCTATCTCATGTCCTACAGCTGAAACAATGGGAGTTTTAGTATTAAAGTATGCCATAGCCACCTCTTTTTTATTGAATGACCACAGATCCTCTACACTTCCTCCGCCCCGTCCTGCTATGATCAGATCTATCTCCTCCATCTTATCCAGAGTTTTTATTCCCTTTATGATCTCATCTTCAGACCCTATTCCCTGAACCTTGGCAGGATAGACATAGATATTTATATTTTCATACCTGAGTTTAGCAGTATTTATTATGTCCTTTACTGCAGCCCCTGTTCCCGAAGTCACTATCCCTATATTTTGAGGTAATTTTGGAATAGGCAGTTTATATTTTGTGTCAAAATACCCATCTTTAGCCAGCTCTCTTTTGGTTCTTTCCAACTCCTCAAAGAGTTTTCCCAGAGTCCCTTCTTTTTCTACATGTGCTACCAGGATTTGATAGTTTCCGTTAGCCTCATAGAGGGTCACCTTCCCAAATAATTTTATCTTATCTCCCTCTTTTAAATCCTCCGGTATCTTTTTAAATTTATATCCAAAGGATACACATTTTACACTGGCCCTGCTGTCTTTTAGGGTGAAATACAGATGACCGCTTTTATAATAATTTATCCCCGAGATCTCACCTTTAAGAAAAAAATTATTAAAATTGTCGTTCCCCTCTAGATACTCCTTTACCATCTTATTCATCTGACTTACTGTATATATCCTATCCTTCATATATTTCTGCCCTCTCTTGTCCTTTGGACACTCTCTCCCTTGACATGGAAAAAATTAAATTTATCTATATTTAATTTTAATAATCGTAAAATTTCCGACACCAATAGAAGAGGGTCTCTATATCTCCAATATTTTTATCCCATCTTCCCAAACAGTTATTTTTTTATCTTCAGATACCTTTATAGCCAAACCATATTTAGATCCACTTATTGCTGCTGCTGTCCTGGC
>CAZUGM010000053.1:8377-11208 GCA_964619915.1 uncultured Fusobacteriaceae bacterium
CTACATTCTCTTTACTTCCATCTGTGTTTAGTTTCACCAATCTGCCAAAGGATAAAAGATTAAATTCGTTGTCCAGAGTCACAGCTCCATCTACCTTCGATATTAATTTCAAATATTCAAAATTATGATTTTTTATTCGGGTATTCTTTCCATCCTTTAAAACCGTTCTCTTATATATGCTATTATCTTCAGTCCCGCCTACAAATATTTTTTTTCTCTCAGCCTTTTTTATAGCCCTCTCCAGAATTATAAAAAGCCCTCCCTTACCTTCCTCCAGGAGGTTTTTAATGAGACAGACCAAAACATCCACATTCATTATAATATTCTCAATTATATCTTTTCTCTCTATTTTATCATTAAAAAGGTGAAATACAAAAGAATCCATATAAAATTTTTCTATAATCAAAAATTTTAAAATATGAAAAGATTTTAACTTCCACCTTCCTCCCCTGTATGAAAGGTAGTTATCTATAGAGTTCTGCAGGTATAACTTTAACTCTTTGTCTTTGATTTCCATATAGATATATGGGAATCTCTCCCTCTTTTCCCTGTTATAGCTGTTAAAAAGGACTTTCGATGAGATCATCTCTTCATTGGAATATTTAACCAATTTTTTTATTTTCTCCTCACTCACCGTAAATCCAGCCTTAACTTCTATATTTATAGTTTCTTTATCAATATAATTTAAAATGTTTTTAGATAACAGGGATATAAACGAGATCAAATACCCATTATTCTCATTTCTCAATTTAACCAGCATCCTATCCTTGAAAACGCTGATTTTATCATCATTTACTCCCAACCCATAACCTCTGAAGTCGCCGTCTATGATGAGTACCAAATTATCTCCATTGAGCATCTTCAGGGATAATTTTTCCTTGAAGATTTCCTCTATTTTTTTAGGAGTATCAAAGGGAAGAAAGTTTAGTCCCATTTTTTTTAATTCTTCAGGGATAATTTCCCTGTTTTTAAAGAGTAATATGTTTAAATTTGAATTTTCACTTTCATAATTTTCATTGCAGAGCTTCTTTATAATATCCAGAAAATTCATCTGTTCATTTGTAACTACCAGCTTCTCCTTTACCATATGGCCTATTAATTTTTGAGAAAATTCCTCTATCAAATCTGTAAAATAAATATTGTTGTTCTCCTCATAATATTCCTCCAAGAGAATATCCAGGATCTCAAAGATCTCCCCTATATGTTCCAAAGTTTTCTTAATAAATTTAGAATTAAATTCAGGGATAAACTCCACATGATTACCATGGGCTTTCAGCTTTAATTTTACTCCTAAGTACTCACTGAGCTTCTCCAAAAACTCCCCATAATAGTCTATTTTTTTCATTTCCCCCCCTTTTTATTTCTAAAAATAATATTCTTCAGTGAATATTTAGTTTGCTTTTTAGATTTGTTTTTATATTCCAGGTGGTATTTTTCCATCATCTCTGACATACTCTTCCTCTCATCATCGGTCAATATCTTAAACATTTCCAAAAATTTTAATTTTTCACTGAGAGGCTCTCCTCCTAACAATACATATGCCATAGAATAAAATACCCCTCTCTTTTCTATGGCATACTCTCCCGTTTCCTGGACTAATTTACTGGTCACAAAAATTATTTCTCTTTTTTTAGTCTGGAGTATAGTTTCCAGATCTCCTATCCTTTTTAGTTTGAAATAGTTCAATAATTTTATTATCTCTACCGGAGCTTCCTCTCTTACCTCTTCCTTTAAATTAAGTTCTGCCAGAATATCTCTAAAGAGGTTGTTTAAGATGATATTGTTTTCCATAAAATATCTGATAGTTATATTGTTTAATGGGCTGTCACTGGGCATATTTTTCCCCTGCTTTATAGAATTATGTACTTTTTCCTCGTACCTTATAAGGTCCTGCTTTATATTTACAAATTCCTTGTCAGCTAATTCCAATAAACTTGCAACCCTGGAAAAACTTCTTATCAATTCATCGGGGATTCCTATTCTGCTTTTATATCCCAAGTCATGTTCTATGGTAGCCCAGGTGTGCTGTAGCAGACTCCTTATCTGAATTTCAAACCTTATCCCCCTAAACTTTTTATACTTTTCTTCCAATGGAAAGGACACCACATAGTGCAGGGACAGATACCCAAATGATCTGGGATCCAGTGCTTTTCTCTTGTCGATGGTATTTTTTTCATCTACCACAAAAAATTCTTTTATTTTTTCAGCTGCTATATCTACCTGGTCTTCCATAAAGGTAACCACTCTGACTCCTACAACATCGGTAATATCGGACAACCTCTGGTATTTTCTCCCCTTATCATGAATTTTTTTACTCAGACTCCCCTTGGTTTTTATCCTGAAATCTATACTTTGAAGTCTATATTCCCTGTTTTCAATCTCATTCTCAAAGATCTCTTGTATAACCTCTACCATCTCGTTATAGACAGGGAGCATCTTATCATATTTTTTCAGAAATCTGTCTACCTTTATATTTTTCATCATTTCCTCCTAACCACCTATATTTCCAACAATAATTTTTCTAATTTTAACATCTCATCTCTCTTTTTTATAGCACCTTCAAAATCCAGTTCCCCAGCCAACTGCTTTATCTCTCCCTTTAATCTTTCTATCTGCTCTATTATATCCTTTTTAGAGCTGTACACCATTATCTCCTCATTTATCTCATCTATATCCAAACCGTAATCCAGGTTGAGGAGATCTTCAGAGATCTCATTTACAGTGGATCTGGGATCTATATTATTATTTATATTATATTCTATCTGTTTTTCCCTTCTTCTGTCTGTTTCTGAGATAGCTTCCGCCATAGATTTTGTCATGATATCTGCATA
>CAZUGM010000054.1:0-11177 GCA_964619915.1 uncultured Fusobacteriaceae bacterium
GGAGACGAGGTCGTCGTGACCTCCACAGCCGGGTTTGATGAGGTCGTTGTCACAGTGGGCCATCTACAGTCATTACTTTTGTAGATTGAGCATCAAACCATGATCCGAATTCGATTCCGATACAGTCAGAAGATACTACTGGCTCTTCAGTGTATCCTAAAGTTTCGTTTGCTGCCGCTTTCATAGCTGCATTGATTTCTTCTACAGTTACGTTCTTCTCTAACTCTACTACTAAGTCAACACAAGATCCTGTAACAGTTGGAACTCTTACTGCTCCACCATCTAATTTTCCTAATAATTCAGGTAATACTTTTCCTACTGCTACTGCCGCTCCAGTTGAAGTAGGTACCATGTTAGCTGCTCCTGCTCTTCCTCTTCTTGCATTGATATCTTTTGGATGAGGTGCATCTAAGATGTTTTGGTCATTTGTGTATGCATGGATAGTTGTCATGAATCCTTTTACTAATCCAAATTCTTTGTTTAATACGTTTACAACTGGTGCTAAACAGTTAGTTGTACAAGAAGCTCCAGATATGATAGTTTCTTCTCCAGTTAATACGTCATCGTTTACGTTGAATACAACTGTTTTAAGATCTCCTGCTGCTGGTGCAGAGATAACTACTTTTTTAGCTCCTGCATCTATATGCGCTTGAGACTTTTCTTTAGATACATAGAATCCAGTACATTCTAATACTACATCTACATCTAATTCTTTCCAAGGTAAGTCTGCTGCGTTTCTTTCAGAGTATATTTTAATTTCTTTCCCATCTACTACTATTCCGTTTTCTGTAGCTTCAATTGAATCCATCTTGAATCTTCCTTGAGCTGTATCAAACTTTAATAAGTAAGCTAAAGTTCTAGGGTCCGTTAAGTCGTTTATTGCTACTACTTCAAATTCAGGGTTATCTGCCATTAATCTGAATGCTAATCTTCCAATTCTACCAAATCCATTTATCGCTATTTTTACTGCTGCCATAGTTCTTTTCCTCCTGAGATTTTTTTATTTTACACTATAAATATATCTTAAATTTCTAGAGTTTGTCAACGGAACGTGAGTATTAATTTTGCAACAATTCTTGGTCTATTTTTACCCTATCACCTCCCCTTTTACAATTCTCTCCATGTCATCAGGTAAAGTTGTCGTTACAGTTTCCTCTTTCCCGGTATCCGGGTTGGTAAAGATTAATTTATAAGCATGCAGAAGCTGCCTTTTAACACTATCAACCATCCCTCCATAGAGCTCATCTCCTAATATCGGGTGTCCCATAGATGACAGATGTACCCTTATCTGATGGGTTCTTCCTGTAAATAACTCCACCTCTAGAAGGGTTAAGTTTTGATCATCCATCCTCTTTAAAACCTTTACTCCTGTTTTTGCACTCTGACCTCCATCCTCTATTGAAAGCAATTCTCTTTTCAGCGAGTCTCCTACACGACCAATTGACTCTTCTATAACAAACTCATCTTCTTCAACTATTCCTTCGACTATCGTTTGATAATATTTCTTCACAGTGGCTTTCTCTTTATTTTGTAAAAATGCCTGGGCAAACCCATTTTTAGCCACCACTATTATTCCAGATGTATTCATGTCCAGCCTGTTGTAGAACCTCGGGACTGTAATCTCCCCTGTCTGCTCCATCATATAGTGTACTATTCCGTGAGCCAGAGTTTTATCCACCTTCTTTTTAGTGGGATGTACTATCAAGTAAGGCTCCTTATTTAATATAATCAGATTCTTATCCTCATACACTATATCCAGATCCATTTGTATAGGCTCTATATTGGTTCCTTTATTATGCTCCTTCACCAACAGCCTATTCAATTTTCTTACTTTTTTATTGGGCTTTACTTTTTTCCCATTCAAAAAAATATCGATCTTCCTCATACTTCTACTAGAATAACCCAAAACTTCCTTTAAATAATCTCCAACTTTATACCCATGATATTCTGGCTCAATTATATATTTTTTCATTATTTCTCCTTCTCCAAAACTTTAATTTATACTTATGCTTCTTTCTATTATAACATAATAATAGAAAAAGGAACCCAAAGATTCCTTTCCTACCTGTTTCACTATAAAATTTTAAATTCTTTCCAACTTATTTTATTTATTCCTATACATCCCTTTTCTGCCATAATTAACATCATATTTATCCTCTATCTCTTTTCTATATTTCATACTCTCTAGCCTTCTCTTAGCTTTCAAATCCGAAATTTCCTTATTCAATCTTTCCACACCTTTCCAGTCCACCTTAGATGCCGCTAATTTTTTCTCCAATTCCAACTCTTTTCCCCTGATCTCCAGACTTTCTTTATAAATTACATCTCTTCTTCCCTGCATCATTTCAAACATTTCTGCCCTATGTTCTTCACTTAAATTACTTTCATCCCACATCATATATCCGTTGCCAACACAGCCGTAACCGCCACTTCTCCTTCCTCTGCCCATCATATCCCCTTCATTGTAATGTCCATAAGCTCCAAAGGATATGGCTGATACCAATAACAATCCAACAATTATTCTATTTCTCATTTTAATCCTCCTCCTCTTTATACTCTCTTTTACATATACATTGTACTTTGGTTTTGTGAAAACTATGTGAAGATTATAAAATAGATATAACGCCAAACCCAGTCAATCATAGCTCAGATTTTTTATAATAATTTTTTTCATAAAAAAAAAGAGTCTTTAAAGACTCTTTTAGTTAAATATTCTCTGGAAAAACCCCATCCTTTCAATTGAATGTTTAATTTTCAGTTCACTCTTCAAATAAGTTTTACCATCTATCAACACTCTGTACTCTCCAACCACTGTTCCGGCAGCAACAGGAGCTTTTATATCTTTTTTCATCGTCACCTGTTTTTCTACCTTTCTATTTCTAGCCATCAGCTTGGTATAGTTGTTCTCAGCATAAAAATTAACTTCTGATTCCACACCATCCTCAACCTTTACTGTCCCCAATTTTTCTCCCTGAACCAAAAGATCCACATAACCATAATCAGTATAAAATTTATTCAAATCCTCCAGTACAACCGTATCACGTGTTTTTTCATCTGGAGAACCAAATACAATCTCTATCATATTTAAACTATTCTTTTTAGAAACTATGGAAATATTATACCCTGCCAGACTATGATGTCCTGTTTTTATACCGTAGATCCCATCTATTCCCAATAATTTATTTCTATTTTTAAATTTCTGCTGACCATTTCTTATACTGGCTTCCTTCATAGAAGCAATCTTCATATAGTCATCATTTTTCAATAATTCCATAGATAGTTTATAGATGTCATTTACCGTAGATACATCCATCTCTGTTCCTGTCATATGAGGAGGCAGACCTGCCGGAGTATAATAGCTGGTATTTGTCATACCTAAAGATTCTGCTTTTTTATTCATCCTCTCTACAAATCCGTCTAAACTCCCATTCCCCACATAATATGCCAGAGAATATGCTGTATTATTGGCAGAATAGATAGCTGTTGCTTTGATCAGGTCTCTCACGCTGAGCCTGTCTTGTGTAGTCATCCATATTCTGCTACCGCCAATTTTTCTTATTTCTTCCGGAATATCCACCATATCCTCCATAGATATCTTACCCTTGGATATGGCATCATAGGTAATCAGTATCGTCATCATCTTAGTAACAGAAGCCAACGGATAGACCTTTTCCCCATTGATACAATTTATTATTTTACCATCTGCTGTTCCCAGTAATTTCGCTGCAGATCTGTCCCCCTGCCCAAAACTCAATATACCTATGATTAAGTATATCCCTGTAATAATTTTTTTCATCTTATTCACTTCATCCTTTTTCTCTTATAATTTTATTAATTAATATACTTTTCAGATCAGAGTATTATAGCATATATTAAATAAAAAAGGGATAGTTTCCTATCCCAAATAAAATCATTATTTTTTAGACATATAATCCTCTATCGCTGCCTTTATAGCTTCTTCAGCTAATACAGAGCAATGTACTTTTGCTGCCGGTAAACCATCTAAAGCTTCTACAACCGCTTTGTTAGTTACCTGTAACGCTTCTTCTACGCTTTTATTTAAGATCATCTCTGTAGTTACCGATGATGATGCAATAGCTGATGCACATCCAAATGTTCTAAATTTTACATCTCTGATTATTCCATCTTCTATCTTTAAGAAGATCTCCATCATATCTCCACAAGACGGACTTCCTATCTTTCCATATCCATCAGGATTTTCGATTACTCCAACGTTTCTAGGATTCATGAAATGATCCATTACCTTCTTTGTATATTCCATCTATCGTCACTCCCCATCTTTTAATTTATTTTTTAAGTTGAAATTCGTTCCAAAGCGGTGATATCATTCTTAATTTTTCTATCACTTTAGGAGCTTCCTCTATTACATATTCTATGTCTTCACGGGTATTAAATTTTCCCAATGAAAATCTGATAGTCCCATGAGCATCCACAACCTCTATCCCCATCGCTAACAAAACATGGGAAGCCTGCAGGTCATCTGAAGAACATGCCGATCCTGAACTTACTGCTATGCCTTTATAATCAAGTCCCAGTAAGATTGATTCTCCTTCCAAATGCTTAAAACTTATACTTGAAGTTCCTGGAAGTCTGACAGCTTCTTTACCGTTTATTTTAATTTCCGGAATTCTTGCAACCATCTCTTTTTCAAAGAATGATCTCAATTCTTCCTCTTCCTTTATCTTTTCATCCATATTTGTAGTGGCCAATTCCAATGCTTTAGCCATTCCTACTACACCTGCCAGGTTAGTTGTTCCAGGTCTGATCTTTCTTTCCTGTCCTCCCCCAGTGATAACTTTTCCCAGTCTGATTCCGTTTTTAACAAACAGTCCGGCTGTTCCCTTGGGACCATTAAACTTATGACCTGAAAAACTCATTAGGTCTACTCCTAATTCCTTAGGATATACAGGTATCTTTCCCACTGTCTGTACAGCATCTGTATGAAATACAATTTTGTTCTCACGGGTTATCTTAGATATCTCCTCTATAGGCTGAACTACTCCAGTCTCGTTGTTTGCATGCATAAGAGTAACCAAGATAGTTTCCTTCCTGATAGCTTTTTTTAACTCCTCTACAATAACCACACCGTTTTTATCTACAGGTATATAAGACACTTCAAATCCCTCTCTCTCAAGATCTTTACATGTATTCTTAGCACCCGGATGTTCTATAGCACTTGTAATTATGTGATTTCCTCTTCTTCTATAAGCTCTTGCTATACCTCTTATGGCTAAATTATTACTTTCTACTCCTGTTCCAGTAAAAATTAACTCTGATTTCTCTATCTTTAATATATTTGAAATAGTTTCTCTGGCCGAATTCAAAGCTTTTCCAGCCTCCTGCCCAAAACTGTGCATACTGTGAGCATTTCCATATACCTCACAAAAATAAGGTAACATTGCTTCCAGTACTTTTTCATCTGTTTTTGTTGTAGCGTTGTTATCTAAATAAACTCTTCTCATAGCTTCACCCCTTATTCTATATACCCTATATTACCATTGTTTAGTTTTTATGTCAACATATTCCTTGGCATTCCAAAGGTTTGAGTGTCGAAACTTTTAAGACCTTAATATCCCTATCCTAGCCGTGGTCAGCTGATATTTTTCCCCTCTTTTTTTAATTTTTTTCTTCCAAAATTACAAAAAATATTTATTTCACATCTATCACATTGAGGCCTTCTGGCCACACACACATCTCTACCCTGCAAGATTAAATAGTGCGATATATCTATCCAGTATTCTTTAGGAACCAGCTCCATCAATTCCCTTTCTATAACTATAGGATTATCTCCCTTAACAAGCCCTATTAAATTCGTCAACCTTTTTACATGGGTATCCACGGTTCTACCTTCAGCCATTCGCCAAACCTCGCCTCTGACAACATACGCTGGTCTTCTACCGACCCCTGCCAAGGCGACCAATTTATCCATCTCCTGCGGAACTTCTCCGTTATATTTTTCCAGTAAGATCTGACTGGTTTTCTTTATATTTTTAGCTTTATTTTTATAAAATCCTGTACTCTTCACCAGGGCTTCTATCTCCTCCAGCTCCATTTCTGCAAACTGCTTAGGAGTATTTATCCCTTTTTTTCGAAACATCTCATCGGTTACTATATTCACCCTCTTATCGGTACACTGGGCCGATAGGCTCACAGCTACCAATAGTTCAAAGGGAGTCTCATATTTCAGCGCACACTCTGGGTTTCCAAATTTTTCATGAAGTACAGCTATTATTTTTTTAACTTTTTGTTTTTTTGTCATAATTTCCCCTTCCTTTTAGTCACTCTTGGCCAATTTTGAACCTTACGGTATTTTCAATATTTTTTAAAGATTTTAAACCAATTCCCACCTTTTCTCAGGCTCCAGGTATTTCAAACCTATATTTTCATATATTTTATTTTCCACTGTATTTTCCATATCTATCTCCAACACTTTCTCCTCATATATCTTCTTTATCAATTTTACGTGAGGTTTGGGTCCTGTAGAGTGCCAGAGGGTATAGTTAAAGTGTTTTGACGTTTCAGGGATTATATGAATAAATATTCCGCTCTTCAATAAAAATTCATAATGATTTATCCGTCTTTCGACTTCACTGTATTTACAGACTATTTCCAGTACCTTTGTCTCCACCTCTTTTAAATTTTCAGTATTTATTTTTTTATCTTCATTTTTCCCTACAACTATATCTATATCCCCTACATCTTTCTTCTTTCTTCTCAGACTCCCGGTGACTTCACATCTATATTTATATTTTTCTAAATATTTTTCCACCTTCTTGTATTCTTCCATAGCAAACTGATAGTCAAACCTCATTTTAATCTCTCCTTCTGTTTTTTTTTAGTTTATCACAAAAAAGCCCTACCTCAAAATTTGAGATAGGGCAGCAGATAAATTAAAAATAAAAAAAGCTTACCAAATGCAAGCTTTTTTTCATCAATAATTCAATTGACACATATAGTCTTAAAAAGGGGGGCTTAAGCTCTACATGGATGTTCAAAGTTTCCCTTGAACTAATATAAGTATACTAGATTTTTAAAATAAAGTCAACCTTTTTTCGTACATTTTACAAAGAAAATTCTGTTTCTACACACAACTCCAGTCTGAAATGTACTGTTTACATACAAAACATTTTTTTCGAATTTTAAACGTTATAAAACTTTATTCGATAACTAAACTTTACCTATACTACTTTAAAATAAAAAAAACCTGCAAATTTGCAGGTTTTTTTTATTCTGTTTTTTCAAATTCCAGCTTTTCAAACTGGTCTTTTCCCACTGCACATGGAGGACAAACCCAGTCTTCCGGCACATCTTCCCATTTCGTTCCCGGTGCTACTCCTGAATCTGGATCCCCCAATTCTTCATCGTATACATAACCGCATACTAAACATACCCATCTGTCCATGCTTCCCCCTAAATTTGCTATTAATAGTTAGTAAAACTACATTTTTTCAAATTGGTCTTTACCAACTGCACACAGAGGGCAAACCCAATCTTCTGGTACATCTTCCCACTTTGTTCCCGGTGCTACTCCTGAATCTGGATCCCCTGCTTCCGGATCATATACATAACCACATACTATACATAACCATTTATCCATATATATCCCTCCTAATTTTTAAGTTATAAGTTACTCATTATGATATTACTCCATAATTTTAATTTTTCCTAATAATTATTTTCTTTGATCTCAAAATGGCTTTTTGGGTGCAGACACGCCGGACAAACCTCTAGCGCTTCCTCCCCTTCATGCACAAACCCACAGTTTCTGCACTTCCATCTGACTATACTTTTCTTTTTAAATACACTGTTATTTTCTAAATTTTCCAGTAATTTTAAGTATCTGGCTTCATGTTCCCTCTCTACATCTGATATATTTCTATATGCTGCTGCAATTTCAGAAAACCCTTCTTTTTCTGCAACGTTTGCAAAATGAGGGTATAACTCTGTCCACTCCTCGTTTTCTCCCCCTGCAGCATTTTTCAAATTTTCTGCCGTAGTTCCAACTTGATTTGTCGGGTATGTAGCTGCAATCTCTACGTCGCCCCCCTCTAAGAATCTAAAATATCTTTTGGCGTGCTGCACTTCATTTTCTGCAGTTTCTAAAAAAATTGCTGCAATTTGCTCATACCCTTCTTTTTTAGCCTGCTTGGCATACATCTTGTATCTGTTGGTAGCCTGCGATTCCCCGGCGAAAGACTTAAGTAAATTTTTTTCTGTTTCTGTACCTTTAACTGTCATAAATACCTCCCCTTACGGCTTATAACCGTATATAATATTGATAATATGTAAAGATAAAATTAAACTAATTTAAGCATTTTCCTTTGTAGTGTCTACAAATACTCTGTTCTGCATCTCTCTGTCCAGCATAAACAAACCTGTTCCTTTCCCTTCCACCATTTTTAACTGTTCCAGCACAGAAGATACATGGGCTTCCTCTTCTACCTGTTCATTTATATACCATTGAAGCATATTTATAGTTGCATAATCTTTTACTTCATGAGCTATTCCTAAAACTTCATTGATAGATTCAGTTATAAATTTTTCATGTTTATAGGTATCTTCAAATACATCTATAGGATCTTTCCACTCCACTTTTACAGCTGCTATTTCAGCTAAAACAGCTCTTTCTCCCCTTTCCAATAAATAATCAAAAAGTTTTAATGCATGGGACATCTCCTCTTGGTATTGCACCCTCATATAGTTAGCAAAGCCCGGTAAATTTTTAGAAGTAAGATAAGCATTCATCGATAGATATAGGTGTGCAGAATACATCTCCTTATTAATTTGCTCGTTTAATATTTCCAACATCCTTTTATTCATTGCCATTTTTTATTTCCTCCTAAAATTTAAATTAAATATGCTTTTAATAAACTTATATTCATTAAAATCAATCTAATTTTTTTATAAATCATCTTTTTCTATACCAGCTTACATACTCTTTTCCTTCTTAATAAAGAAAAAAATAATTCTTCATTAAAAATGAAGAATTATTTTTTATCGTTCTATGAACATTATTTTTTTTTCTTTAAACACTCATCGCATACACCTTTAAAATAAAGATGATGTTCATTTATTTGAAAATTATCAAGTTCCGGAATATTTATCTTATCCATCCCTATGTTAAGATCACTGACTTGTCCACATTCATCACATTTAAAATGTCCATGTATGCTTGTATCCGCATCATATCTAGTTTCATTCTCTTCAACTAAAATTACTATAGCAATCTTCTTTTCTACGAACAAATTCAATGTATTGTATACTGTAGTTTTAGATAAAGTTGGTATTTCTGGAGCAAGGCTCTTATACATCATATCTATCGTAGGATGGTTTTTATTAACTATTAAGTATTCAAAAATTTTCATCCTCTGATAAGATGGTCTTATGTCATGACTCTTTAAATATGAACTTATTTTTTCTATATTTAACTTCATTTCTACCTCCTTTTAGATTGATATTTTGTAATGATTTCATATATAATTTTATTATATTTTTATTGTTTTGTCAATCAAATAATTTTTTTGCTATATTTCCCTGCCGAAGTAAAGCCTGTCTATACCCTTTCCATATTCATCCTTTAACATCTCTTCCATCTTAAATCCCAATTTTTTATATAGTCTTATAGCTGCACTATTTTCCAAAGAAACTGTCAGCCCTATTTTTTTTATCTTATTTTCTCTAAATACTTTTATAGATTCTTCCAGGAGCTTTTTTCCGTAACCACATTTTCTATATTCTTTTTTTATAGAAAATCCATATAAAAATATCTCCTCACCATCAAAATCCCTAATATATTCAGCTATTCCTATAACCTCATCTTCTATAACCAGTACAAACACCTTTCCATACCGGATGATCGGTTTCAGGATCCATTCATCCACTCCACCGCTTACTCCAAAAGCCTCTTTTTCAACCTCTATAATCTGCTCTATATATTTTTTATCTTTTGCCTTTATCTCCAAAAATTTCATTTTTCACCCCTCTCCTAGAATAACCAGCAACTAATAGTTTATCTCATACAGATATAAACCTGATCCATCTATAACTATCTTTTCACCTTTAGGGTCAGGATTTTCTAATTTTTTCAACAAATAATCACAGGGTCTTTCATTGAAATACACAGCCAGAGAGCTTCCTACCATTATTCTGATCTGTGTCTTTAGAAAAGCATTCCCTTTTATGTAGATCCCTGTCTTATGATCATCTTTTTCATAACATCTTATCTCAAAAATTTCCCTTACAGGATTATTTCCACCGCAATCCGTCATTCTAAATCCATCAAAGTTATGTCTGCCTAAAAACACCTTCATTATATCGTATAACTTATCTACATCGATCTTTTCTTTGACCTCTGTCAGATATCTGGTTTCAAACACACTTCTTTTGTCAGTCAATATAAATTCATAGGCTCTTGTTTTGGCTGAAAACCTGGAATGAAATTCCATATCCACATCTTCCACCTTTAATATTTTAATATCTTTAGGAGTTATATTATCCAGGGCATAAACCAGCCTGTCTGCCGGAATTTTAGTGTCAGTAACAAAGTTAGATACTTGTTCAACTGCATGGACTCCCCTATCAGTTCTTCCCGAACTTATTAAGTTTATCCTTTCCCTTATTATCTTGTACAAACCTGATTCAAGCTCTCCTTGTACAGTTCGTCTGTCTGGTTGTCTCTGAAATCCAAAAAAATTACTTCCATCATATTGGTAGACAAGTTTTATATTTCTCATTTTTTCATCTCCTAGATAAGGTTTTAATTCTATAATAAAAGGCATCTCGTTCTAAAAAAAAAAACCCTAGAATAAATTCTAGAGTTTAAAACTTTAACATGGTGCGGAGGGGGGGACTTGAACCCCCACGTCGAAGACACTAGATCCTAAGTCTAGCGCGTCTGCCAATTCCGCCACCCCCGCGTATGGATGGTGCGCCACACAGGGTTTGAACCTGTGACAACTCGATTAAAAGTCGAGTGCTCTACCAGCTGAGCTAGTGGCGCATAAATATAAAGTTTTTTAAAATTGGGGTGGCTGACGGGGCTCGAACCCGCGACAACCAGTACCACAAACTGGCGCTCTACCAACTGAACTACAACCACCACATTTTGGAGCGGGAAACCAGGTTCGAACTGGCGACATTCAGCTTGGAAGGCTGAC
>CAZUGM010000055.1:0-8359 GCA_964619915.1 uncultured Fusobacteriaceae bacterium
AGCCTCCTGGGTGCGCGGCGACAGCGACCAGGCCGACATCGAGGCGGTGTTCACGTGCCGCTTGTCTGATTGTAGCTAAGATTAAACTTATAAAGATAGACATTAGTTACTCACCTTCTTTTTTTTATCTAATATTGCATGGAACATATTCTCTGCTGCAATCAGTAATATTATAATAGCCTGAATAATTATGATGATTTGACTTGGGATAGATGTATTAAACTGCATCGATCTACCACCGGTTCTAAGTGCTGCAAACAGTATAGCTGCAAATAGTGCCCCTACCGGTGAATTTTTACCAAGTAGTGCTACTGCGATACCGTCAAAACCATAACTTCCCATGATTCCCTGTCTGTAGGTATATTGTCCTACTCCACCAAGGATTCTTTCGGCACCTGCTAATCCAGATAATGATCCTGCTAATCCCATGGCAAATAATATTCTCCATTTTACATTTATTCCTGCATTTTCAGAAGCTGTAGGATTAAGTCCCACGGCTTTGATCTCATATCCAGTGATAGTCTTTTCAAACATAAACCAGATAAGTATCACAGCTATTACCGCTATGATAAATCCTACATTAAGTGCCACCTTTGTATCCGGCATCAACATAGCTAATCTGCTGGATTCAAATACTGGAGGAGTTTGAGGACTCGGTCCATTAGGTCCACCAGCTTTTAACGGATAGTTTAATCCGTATTGCTCAAAGTTTAGGGCTATATAGTTTAACATGATAGTAGATATTACTTCATGTACTCCTAATTTTGCCTTTAACCATCCTGCAATTCCTGACCAGGCAAAACCTGCTGCTGCTGCTATGATCAGCACTACAAATACATTGTTTATTCCAATATTGTGTACAAAAGCTCCAACTGCTGCTGCTGCTAATCCACCCATTACAACTTGACCCTGGGCTCCAATATTAAATAATCCCGCTTTAAAAGCTACCATTACAGATAATCCGGTAAATATCATAGGTGTTGCTTCTAATAGTGTTCTTGCAATAGCTCTCTGACCATCAAAAGCCCCTGTAAACAGATAGTAATATGCTGTTAATGGATTTTCTCCTAAATAAGCGATTATTCCTGCCCCTAAAAGCAGTGCAATAAATACCGCTAAGATAGGAACTAGCAATCCTTGTAATTTTTTATTCATTATAACTTCCCTCCAGCCATTAAGATTCCAATCTTTTCTTCAGTAGCATCTTCTCTGTCTAGAATTCCTGTGATCTCACCACTACACATAACTGCTATTCTGTCACTTAAGTTTAAGATTTCAGATAGTTCTGCTGATACTACCATCACTGCCTTTCCAGTTTTCTTTTCTTCCAGGATCAGCTTATGGATCGCTTCAATAGCTCCAATGTCTACTCCCCTTGTAGGCTGAGAAGCTATGATGAAATCATGTTTTTTCTCCAATTCTCTGGCTACAATTATCTTTTGCTGGTTACCACCTGATAATTTTCCAAAGGCTGTTTTTATTCCTCTAGGTCTTATATCATGAGCATCCATAAAGAAGTCTGCTTCTTTTTCTAATTTATCCACATCTAATAATATTCTGTTCTTTGTAAATTTTTCTCTATGTACCCCAAAAGCAAATGTATCTCTAACTGAAAATTCTGATACTGCTGCTCTTGCATGTCTGTCTTCTGGTACATGGGCTAATCCGGCTAATGTAATATGTCTAGGAGTCTTTCCTGCCAGATCCTCACCATTTAGAGTAAATGCTCCAGATTCTACCTTTCTTAATCCTGTGATAGCTTCTACAAGTTCCGATTGCCCGGATCCTTCTACACCTGCAATACCTAATACCTCTCCTGCTCTTATATCCAGAGATACTTTTTTTACTGCCGGTAATCCTTTATTATTTTTTACTTCTAAATCTTTGATCTCCACTATCTTCTCACCGATAGTAACCTCTGGTTTTTCAGTAGTAAATAATACCGGTCTACCTACCATGGCATTTGCTATTTTTTGCTTTGTAGCATCTTTAGTTTCAAAATTTGCTACGTCTTTTCCCCTTCTGATTACTGTGATATTATCTGAAATAGCCAGTACTTCCTGAAGTTTATGAGAGATAAATATAATAGTCTTTCCCTCTTCAATAAGGTTATCCATTATCTTGTATAGTTCCTTTACTTCCTGAGGAATTAATACTGCTGTAGGCTCATCAAATATAAGCAGGTCAGCTCCCTTGAATAATATTTTTAAGATCTCTACCCTCTGCTGTATTCCAACTGAAAGGTCAGATACTATAGCATCCGGGTCTATGGCTAGTCCATATTTTTCAGATACTTTTCTTACATCTTCACGAGCCTTGTTAATATCAAGGTTCATTCCCTTGGTAGGCTCCACACCTAAGATCATATTTTCCGCAACTGTCAGAGTCGGCACTAACATGAAATGCTGATATACCATTCCTATTCCTAATTTAGCTGCTTCTCCAGGCCCTTTTATATCTACCATGTTTCCATTTAGAGATATAGTTCCCGATGTAGGAGTGTATAATCCATTTAATATTTTCATCAATGTAGATTTACCGGCACCATTTTCTCCTACAATGGCATGTTTTTCCCCTTTGACTATGTTTAAAGTGATATCATCATTTGCTACGACTTTTCCACCTAAAAAAGTTTTTCTCATATTTTTCATTTCTAAAATATAGTTTGTCACTCTGATCCTCCTAGAACCCTTTATATTTTTTTATCCTATTTTTTTTACTATATTTACTATCCAGTTACAGAAGTTTTCTCCAGCTTTTTTCGCTACATCCACTACATCTTCATGAGAATGTGCTTTTTTTGCTATTCCTGTAGCCATATTTGTGATACAAGATATTCCCAGTACATCTATTCCTAAATAGTTTGCTACTGTTACCTCTGGTACTGTAGACATCCCTATTGCGTCTGCTCCCATACCGGTAAATGCTCTTACCTCTGCTCCAGTTTCATATGTAGGCCCTGTTGTCCCTAAGTACACTCCTTCTTTATAAGCTATACCTAAATTATCTGCAACTTCCTTGGCCAAATCTCTAAGGTATACTTTATAAGCATCTGTCATATCTGGAAATCTAGGTCCAAATCTGTCATCATTTTTCCCGATAAGCGGATTAGTTCCAAATGCGTTGATATGATCTTTTATCAACATCAATGTTCCCGGGTCATAATCTTTATTACTTCCCCCAGCTGCATTACTAACTATTAATTTTTCAATTCCAAACTGCTGCATTACATACATAGGGTAAGTTACTTCTTTCATCTCATATCCTTCATAGAAGTGAAATCTTCCCTTCATTGCTACTACTTCTATTCCGTCAATTTTTCCAAACACTAATTTACCATCGTGACCTGCTACAGTCGATACAGGAAAGTTTGGGATATCACTATAGTCTATCTCCATCTTTTCAGTTATAAAGTCCACTAAGTTTCCTAATCCTGAACCTAATACTATGGCTACTTTTGGTCTATATTTTGTTGTTTCTTTTAAAAAATTTGCTGTTTCAACTACTTTACTATACATGAATTTTACCTCCATTTAAATTTTTTTAATATATAGATCTTTTGTTGTTTCTTTAAACCCGACTTTCTTCAGATACTGTCTATGGGAATCCTCCGTACCTTCTGTCATCAATTTGTGAATCCCATTATTTTTAAAATATTCCGTATGTTCATCAAAGAAATATTTTCCCAGTTTATAATCTCTATACCGGGGAGTTACATAGTCCACTTTTATAAAAAAGATACCATCTTCATTCTTTTCTCCCAATAAAATTCCCGCTATATTGTTATTTCTTAACATATATAAACCTTTATTTTGAGTTTTTAATTCTTCTTTAGATATTTGTTTTTCTATCTCCTGCATATTCACCTTTAAAAAATAATTGAAATATTTAGAATCCGTTTCCGCTTCTAACAGCTGAAATTCCTCCTTAGTCTTCTAAATATTATATAACAAATATACATTTATAACCGCTATCCCGACATTCATAAGCGCTGTAGGCAGTGAATGAATTAAAAATCCAAATGTCGCAAATAATATACATCCTACAAAGTTAATCCATCTAAGTTTAATAATTGAACTCATCGTTAAAGACACAAGAATTACCAATGATGCTAAGTAACCAAACCAGTCAATCCAGTTAATTTCCACTCAATAACCTCCTATAAACAGTTTTTATATTATACTAAAATTTAAAGAGCAAGTCAAAGCTATTCCGCCTAATTAAACAACATTTAAGGCAATAAGTGCACACTAATTAAATTTCAGCTCTTTTTCTAAACAAATGATACTGTTTAAAAACAAAAATAAAAAGGACATGAGTCCTTTTTATAATTCAATTTTTAAAATAACGAAGGTCATATCGTCTATCTGTTCCTTCTCCTCCACAAATTTATTGAGGGAATCCAGGAGCTCAATCTTTATTCCTTCGGCATTCAGATCATAATTTTTTCCGATAACTTCTTTTAATCTTTCGATTCCATAGAGTTCTTTTCTCGGGTTTTCAGCCTCTGTCAATCCATCAGTATAGTATAGCAGAACATCGCCCTTCTCTAATTTTATCTTCCCCATCTTATACTCATAAGATTCTAAAAATCCTACCGCTACCCCTTTAATATTTTCCTCTAAAACTTCTCCCGTTCTAGCTTTATACAGGATAAGTGGGTTATGTCCTGCATTGGAGTAATAAAGTGTCTTAGTTAAAAAATCATACTGACTGTGAAAGATAGTCACAAACATATCTTCACTTATGTCCGGGTAGATAATATCATTTAGATCTGTTAAAACTTCAAGGGGGTATGAATCTTTATATTCCAGTGTTTTTAATACCGATCTTATTAATGCCATCAAAAACGCAGCAGGAACCCCCTTTCCGCTTACATCTCCTATAGTTATCCAGAGTTTGTTATCCCCTGAAAGAGAATAGTCGTAATAATCCCCTCCCACTTCCTTGGCAGGATTAAAGTACTGAGCTATCTCAACACCGTTTATATCTCCCAGTGACTGGGGCAGCAATTTTTTCTGAATATTTGAAGCGACTTCCAGTTCATTGTCCAGACGTTCCTTTATTATTAGCTCTGAATATATCAGTGCATTATTTATGGCAATGGCTACCTGGATAGCCAGAGCTGAAATTGTAGCCTCATCACTATAGCTCAGCTTATCTTTGTCCTCGACTATATAGATTACTCCCAGTTCCTTACCCTTTACCACCAGATCAGAGATAACGATACTTTCATCCTCTGTAGCTTCTATGGATTTAGATATCTGGGTATAGATATTTTTATAATCACTTCTAGTGTATTTAGCCAGCTCTTCCATTGAAAAATTTACATTTCCTGTATTTATAAACTTACCCTTTGTCTGTTTTAACTCCAGTTCCCCGTCTTTCCATAGGTATATGGCTATCTTTTTTACCCCTGTTAAAACAAAGTAAGCATCCAGGATAACTCCTATTATCTTATCCAACTCCAAGGTTGACAGGACAGTCCTTGCTACTGCATTTATATTGGATAAATTCGCTACTTTTTTTTCCAATTCCTCGTTAGAATATTCCAGCTGAGCTGATTTTTTTAGAAGGGAATCATAGGTAACATTTAGTTCCTCCTTAAATTCCTTCAGCTCCTTGACCGAGTTATTCAGCTGTGCCTCTTGAAACCTTATGGTTTTTACTGTTTCCTCGTAGGATTCTTTGAGTTCCTCCATTATCTCCGAATAATCTTCCCTCTTACCTATTTTTTCTATAAGTGTATGCATCTCATCTATATTTTTTCTTTCATTTTTTTTCAGCAGGATCAATGATATTACTCCTACTATAAAAACAATTAAAACATATTCCATTATTTTTCCTGCCTCTCTTTATACAATTTTGGATTTAAAAAATCATCTATCAAAAACTCTTCATCTATAGTCAGTAAATCTTTCAAGGATATATCTTTTACTTTTATCCTTAGATTATAGCCGTCATAATAACCAACTCTGTATTTCCCCCCATAAAAAAAGACATACTTTTCATTTGAAACTGTATAACCATTGTATAATTTATTTTCCACCACTACAATTTTCGAATCAAATTTTAACTGGTTACCCATTATTTTCTTCACATCTCTTTCCTGTACATCATTCAAATACAGGTATCCCTGTTCCTTAAAGATTTTAGGAGTCAAATTCGTAGTCCTGTCTATATATACATCTTTTTCCTGCCAATATTCTTTTTTATTGTCAGAATAGGGCTCCTCTACCTTCAGAATTAAATTTAATTCTACCTGCTCCACTATTTTAAATAAGTTTTTTCTCTTATCTTCCATCTTTAAAATAAGTTTCTCCTTATCCAATTCTGTATAGTTTACCTCACTGTTGAACTTTTCATCACTTTTCATTATTTTTTTCCAAAAATAAACCTGTTTATTTAAATAGTATTGAGTCCTTCCGACTTTTTCATCTAATTTTATCGGCACTTTCTTATCTATACTATCTCTATCTACCTGGGATAGTTCCGACGCAGACTTTGAAAAAACTACCTCTTCCGGGAGGATATAGCTGTTTTTCAGATGGATAATATCATCTTTTAATTTCTCAGAGTACATAATATTTATCGTTGATTCATAGACCAAGAATTTCCTCATAAGAATGTCAAAGTCATTATAAAATTTAATTTTTTCCTCGTACTTTTGGGGATAATTAATATTATAGAGAGTCAGCTCATAATCCCCTTTTTTTATCTCCTTTTCAAATGGTGCCCTGTGATACCGTTCCTTTACCTTGGATATCCCTGTACAGGCAGTAGTGCTTAGGGCTAATACTAAAAGCAATATATATTTATGCACGTTTTTTCTCCTTTTTTTCCTTATTTTGTAATTTTTTTAAGTATTTAAAAACTAATAACTATTTACTCATCATTGATTAGTGGGACCCTCTACTTGTTTTTTTATCTTCTGGGCTAGTTCATCTATATCAAATGGTTTTTCTATAAATCCCTGGATCTCCACTCCCAAGTTTTCTACGACCCCCTCTAAATGACTGAATGCAGTTAAAATAAATACCGGAGCATCCGTTATCTCCCTTAATTTTCTCATGGCATCCAATCCATTCATCTGAGGCATCTGAATATCCATAATGATAAGATCAAACTTTTCCTCCTTCATCATCTGTAAACCTACTATAGCAGTTTCTGCTTCAAAAACTTCCATATCTACATCTTCAATTATCTCTCTGAGTAACAGTCTTATACTCAACTCATCATCTACAACTAATACTTTTTTCATCTCTCTCCCCCTCATCACCTTTAACTAAACTTATAACTAACAAATAAAGTTAGTTCAAAATATTTTTTATCTGTTTTGCTATTTTTTCCGGTACAATTTCTGATAACTCTTCTAAACTTGCTTCCTTTATCCTTTTTACTGATTTGAACCTTTTTAGGAGCTCCTTTTTTCTTTTTGGACCTACCCCATGAATCTCATCTAACTCACTGGATATTACCCTTTTTTTTCGTAAACTTCTATGGTAGGTTATTCCAAATCTATGAGCCTCATCTCTCAGTCTCTGTAATATCTTTAGAGATTCTGAATTTTTAGAAAAGATATAGGAGTCGGTTTCCCCCGCTTTAAACACTTCCTCTTCTCTCTTGGCTATACTGATTATATCCACCAAATTATCATTTGGGCCGATCTCCCACGTTTGCCTTATAACCAAATTATCCTTTCCTAACTCAAGAAAAACTCCTTCTACTGCATTTAACTGTCCCAAACCTCCATCTATGAGGATGAGATCCGGCAGATCTATCTGAGCTAACTTAGAATATCTCCTTTGAATAACTTCCCTCATCATATGATAATCATCTGGCGTGTCTTTGGTTTTTATCTTAAACTTCCTATAATACTTCTTGGCGAGCCTTCCTTCTACAGCTACACTCATTGCTCCTACAGCATCTTTTCCTGAAATATTGGATATGTCAAAACACTCTATTTTTCGAGGAAATTTATTTAAATTTAAAGTTTCATAGAGAACTTTCATTCCCTCCTCCAATACACTTTTTTGATTGTGATATTTTTTGATCTCTTCCTCCAGATTGAGATATGCCATCTCTAAGAGTTTTTTTCGTCTGCTTTTAACCACAGGAAAATAAAGTTTTAAATTTATACGGAGAAAATTCTCCCCCCATCCCTCTAAAATTTCTTTTTTTTCTGCAAATAAACTGTCTAAAATTATATTCTTGGGCATTTTTTCATTGGAATAATACCTCAGAAAACTCTCCACCAAAATATCATCCTCTATGAGTATATCTACCTTTAAATTATTTACTCCTAGGATCTTCCCGTCTCTGATCTTTAATATAGTCAAAAACAATATATCTCCATCCT
>CAZUGM010000055.1:8369-10992 GCA_964619915.1 uncultured Fusobacteriaceae bacterium
CGCGCACCCAGTGGATCCGCAACCGGACCTACTGGAACAAGGTGCACGGCATGATCTTCTACCGCGCGCGGAGCGATGATCTCCCGGAACCGCTCTGCCGTTTTTAAAACTTCCGTTACCTGTGTTTTCAATGAATTTTCAATTGCTTTAATCTGCTCCCGGTACTGGATGGCCTTTTCAAACTCCATAGACCTGCTGGATCTGTCCATCTCTTCTTTCAGCTGTTTTAAGAGCTTATCCCCCCTGCCCTTCAAAAAATATTTGGCATTTTCAACACTTTCTTTATATCTTTCCTCTATCTCCTTATAGACACAGGGACCCATACATCGATCCATATAATACTTCAAGCAGGGTTTAGGATATTTTTTTCTCATATCTCTGTTACAATCCCTTATTTTAAATATCTTTACAAGGGTCTTTAATAAAAATCCGCTACCATTGGGATAGGGGCCGAAATAATCTCCATTCTTGACATCCAGATCCTTACTCCTTCGAATGATAGAGATCTTAGGAAACTTTTCTAAGGATATCTTGATATAGGGGTAGGTCTTCTGGTCCTTTAGGAGAATATTGTATTTCGGCATATATTTTTTTATTAAATTATTTTCTAAAATTAGTGCATCTAATTCACTCTTACAGACTATAAATTCCATATCTTCTATATGAGCTACCAGCTCCATTGTTTTTTTATCTGTATGAACCTTTTTAAAATATGAGGAGACTCTTTTTTTTAAATTTTTAGCCTTCCCTACATATATTACCTCTTTTTTTCCTTTCATCAAATAAACTCCAGGAAGATCTGGAATTTCATATCTATCTATTAAAGACTCCATTTCTCCTGCTCCCTATGATTTAATAATACCTTAATATTTTCCTTTTTACTAAAATATTCATAAAGTTTCGTAGCTATCGTCACCGATCTATGTTTTCCTCCGCTGCATCCTATTCCCACAGTGAGATGAGTCTTCCCCTCTTTTATAAAATGAGGGAGTAAAAATTCCAGCATCTCCTCAATCTTCTTCAGATATTCTGTACTGCCGCTTCCATTCATCACATACTCCTGAACAACCTTGTCATTTCCACTTTTAGGCCTCAGTTCATCTATATAGTATGGATTTTGCAGCGATCTTGTATCAAACATCATATCCAGGTCTATAGGTGCTCCATATTTAAATCCAAATGTAGTTATGGTCAATACCAGATCCCTTATTTTTTTATATTCTAATCTGGATTTTAAATTTTCAATCATTTTTTTTGGCGTGAAATCACTGGTATCTATTACTATATCAGCCAATCCCCTTATTTCAGACAGCAACTTTCTCTCCAAATAGATATTTTCAACCATTGAATCAGCTTTTTTCAAGGGATGTGATCTTCTGGTCAGGTTATACCGGTTTAAGATCACCTCATCTTTGGCATCTAAATAAAGGACCTTATAAGAAACACCCTCCCTTTTCAGACTCTCCAACAACTCTAAAAATTCATCTATCCTTTCAAAGGACCTGATATCCATCCCTATAGCAATGTTATTTATCCTTTCTTTATATACAGCCAGCTTAAATCCATCTATAAAAAAACAAGGCATATTATCTATGGTCATATATCCCCGATCTTCAAAATAATTAAGTGCTGTCGATTTACCTGCACCACTCATTCCCGTTATAATAAATATTTCCATTATTTCACCTCAAACAATTTTATATCTATATACTATCAAAATAAGACTCAATTTAATAGACATAAAAAAGAAACGTGACGTTTTATCCAATTAGGAGTGATTATGATATTTTTTAACTTTTACTTTTACAAATAATCTATAATTTTCTAAACAATAAAAAAAAAGACCTCATAGAAGTCTTTAAACAAGCCCTGACCTACAGCCCTCTGTATAGTTTTGGTCGCCTGGTTCTAAAAGTGGTAGTCAGATATATACAACATACAGTATCCGTAGGGGCTCGTTATACCCTCGTGATTTTTCTGATCTATCATATACAGCGCCAACCCCGGCGACGACATTAGGCCCAAAACATCAAGATAGTCGCTAATAGGTAAGGTCTCTTGTTAATTTAATAATACTACAAGATATTGTCAGTGTCAATAGTTTTCTTAGAAGTTTATTAGAGGTTAAGTTTTGTTTATACACCCTGTACTATTTAAAAGGATTTTTTTAATATTGCCGGTAAAATATATTTATAACATGTATACTCTGGAGGTCTTTTATGAAATTAATATATACTAAAAATAATATTTTAAGGGGGATGCTGATCTATTCTGCCGGGGATACTATCGCTACCCTCATAAGAGGCGATATTTTCCCCTTGAGAATATTTGGAATGATGTTATTAGGAGGAACTATTTACGCCCTTGAAGTCCCGAATTATTTTATTTGGATAGATAAAAAAGTTACCCCTTTTAAACATAAAAAAATTATCAAAACTGTCTTAGCCCTCTGCTATTTCAACCCAATTTGGATAGCCAGACATATTTTTTTCATCCACCTCTTTTCTGTTGAAAAAATCGGATGGTTTATTTTAAATATTGGTTTTAAAAGCTTTGTAGGAGCTCTTCCCATAAGTATCTTTGGAAACTTTATCATACAAAATCTTATTCCTATAAAATTTAG
>CAZUGM010000056.1:0-10906 GCA_964619915.1 uncultured Fusobacteriaceae bacterium
ACTACCTATGAATGGGAGGGTAGCTTTGATCTCCTTCGTAAACTTCGAGCTGATATTGCAAGATCCGAAGGGAAACCGCCATATACTATATTTTCCGACAAAACCCTCCAGGAGATGGCCAGATATCTTCCTACCGACTACGAAAGTCTGTTGGATATAAATGGGGTAGGAGAGAAAAAATATGAAAAATATGGAATAAAATTTTTAGAGGTAATAAAAGAGATCAAGGGGGATACCACTCCAATAGAGGAGAGAGAGGTCGTAAAAAAAGAGGCTAAACCCAAAAAAGCCAGTACCAAAGACAGCTCCCACAGGATCTCCTACCAGTTATTTTTAGACGGTAAAGATATAGCAGAAATCGCAGCTGAAAGAAAAAGTAAGTTCGATACCATCCTCAGTCATCTGTTTAAATGTATGGATGAAGGATTAGAAGTTGACCTGTCCAAGATCGTAGATAGCAAAAAAAAGAAGATAATATTAGCTGCCATAGAAAAAGCCGGCGGGACTCTGCTCCGTCCGATAAAAGATGAACTACCAAATGATGTAGAATATTATGAGATCAAGGCAGTGCTGAAGGAATTAAAATAAAGATAGTTAGACCCTCACCCTCTTAGGTTGCTCCCTCGTAGGGACTAACAAAGTAGTAAATGGTTAGCAATAAGCAAATGTGATAGGCTTCTGTTTCGTATAATAATTCTCTTTCTCCCTACGAGGGAGAGAGAAAAAAAGAGAGAGGGTCTTCTTTATAACCTGCATAAAAAAAGTAGAGAATCAGCCATGGCTGATTCTCTACTTTTTTTATTTATTTATACAGCCGATTTCTCTTTTAAAACCGTTGTTTTAGTCGATAAAAATGCTGCCAGTATGATTATACTACTTCCCAATACTATCTTCATACTTGGAATTTCTCCCAATATAAAGGCCGCAAATACAATAGCATATACAGGCTCTAAACATGTGGTAACACTTACAGTGCTTGCACTGATCCTCTTCAACGACATAACAAAGAGTGTATGAGCTATCCCTGTAAAAACTACTCCTAATGTCACCATGAGGAATAGATCCTTGGCCGATGGCGCCTTATTCCATAACAACAAAACAGGAATCGACCAGAATGACGCTCCCAGACATTGATAGAATGTAAGTTTAATCCCCGATACCGAGCTTGAAAACTTTTTATTCATTATGGCTAGTACTGCAAATGAAAATCCGGAAAATACCCCCATACCTATCCCCCTTAACATCTGAATATCTACCCCATTTAGCGGTACTACCATGGAAATTCCAATAAAAGTTATGATGGCGGTAACTACTTTTCCGCCTTCTAATTTTTCCTTAAAAAATAAGGGTTCCATAAAGGTTGTAAAAATAGGAAAACTTGAAAAAGAAAGCAGTCCCAGAGCTACACTGGATAACTTAATAGCCTGAAAAAACGAAAACCAGTGAAGAAATAATAGTGACCCCTGCAAAATTATAATTTTTTTTGAAGCTGGAGAAGTCATCTCTACCTTTTCATTTTTAAATTTAAGAACAGTATAGAGAAATATTGTAGCAAATATAACCCGGCCGCTGACAATCACCTGTGCCGGCGCCTCTATGAGTTTTCCGAAAAGTCCCGATAACCCGAAAAGTAACACCGCAGTATGTAGTATAATAAGATCCTTTTTCATTTATAACCCCCTCTAATCTTTTTTACATTCATTAATAATATCACCTTTTAATCAGGAATAGAAGTAAAATTTGTTTATTATTTGATATAGAAATATATCATAGATAAATAGCAAAAAGGCAGGATCAAAAATTTCTGATCCTGCCTTTTTATCTATTCCTGCTTCAAATTGCTACTCAGAGAAGAGGTTTATTTTCTTATTTCAGTTACATTCATCTTAATTGCAGAGAATTTACACTTATCAAAACAAAGTCCGCAGCCAATACATTTTTCCTGGTCAACTTTATGTTTTTCTTTAACCGCTCCTTCAATACAATCAACCGGACATACTCTTGCACATGCTGTACAACCAATACATTTTTCTTCAATTACTTCGGCTTTTTTAACCTCTTTAATCTCATTTATTATCGCATTTGTAGGACACTTCATCGAGCAAAGCCCGCAGTTGATACAAAGATCTTTATCGATCTTAGCTAAGTTATTTTCAATACTGATAGCTTTTTTTATGTTACCGTCAGCATCTTTTACCTCTACCGGACATGCCTTCACACACATTCCACATGCGATACATGCTACAGTACAAGACTTTCTAGCTTGGGCACCCTTATCCTTAGAGTTACATAATACCGTTACTTTTTGATTTTCAGGCATCATCTCTATGATATTTTTAGGACATTCCTTCACACACTTAGTACATGAGATACATTTTTCCTCATTTATAACTGCAATTCCCCTTGCATTGATCTCTATTGCATCTGCCGGACATACTTTTACACAGTCTCCATATCCTAAGCAACCATGCCAGCACGACTTATCTCCACCAAAATAAAGGGTAGATGTAGCACATGTTTTCATCTCAGTATTCAGATCATATATCTTAGTTGTCTTAGAGTTATCCCCTTGACATTTTACTCTAGCCACCTGCCTTACAGCATTCGGGTCAGCACCTTCTCCACCCATAATAGCTGCTATATCATTTACAACCTGTGCACCACCAGGAGCACATAATGCAGGGTTAGCACCTTCTAATGCTACTGCTTCTGCATACCCTCCACATCCAGGGTATCCACAAGCTCCACAATTGGCACCAGGTAATATATCCATTATCTTTTCAACATTAGGATCTATCTCTACCTCAAATTTCTTTGAAGCAAAGGCTAAGAATAGTCCCATAGTAAGACCTATTCCTCCTAATACTAATATAGCGTATATCATTTCTAACCTCCAAATCTATGTCATAGATTAATTATTTAAATTATATTTTCATCCCAGAGAATCCCATAAATGCCATAGCTAACAGTCCAGCTGTGACAAAGGCTATTGCTACACCTTGGAATGGTTTTGGTACATCTGCATACTCTAATCTCTCTCTTATTCCTGCAAGTAAGATTAATGCCATAGTAAACCCTATTGCTGCTGCCATACCATTTACAACAGTTTCGATAAAGTTATACTTCTCTTGAATGTTTAAAATTGCTACCCCTAGTACTGCACAGTTAGTTGTGATAAGTGGTAAAAATACTCCTAAAGCCTTATAAAGGTTTGGTGAAGTTTTTTGCACTGCCATCTCAACAAATTGTACCAGTGAAGCTATTATTAATATAAATGCTATTGTCTGTAAATATTCCAACCCAAATGGAACCAATAGATAGTTTTGCACTACCCAGGTTACTGCTGATGCCAACGTCATTACGAAAGTAACAGCCATACCCATCCCTATTGAAGATTCTACCTTCTTAGAAACACCCATGAAAGGACATATTCCCAAAAATTTAGCAAATACAAAGTTATTTATAAATATAGAACCAAATATGATCCCAAATAAATTTCCTAAATCCATCGATTATCCCTCCTTTTTCATCTTAATAAAATTTTGTGTCGCTATGATAAAACCAATTGTTATAAATGCTCCAGGTGCTAATATGAATATTAACGCCGGTTGGAATTCCGGAGGAGTCAATTGTAATCCGAAGAAACTTCCGTTTCCTAAGATTTCTCTGATAGAACCTAATACTGTAAGTGCCAGTGTGAATCCCAATCCGTTTCCAATACCATCTAACAATGAAGGAAATACTCCATTTTTAGAAGCAAAACTTTCAGCTCTTCCTAAGATTATACAGTTAACAACTATTAGAGGTAAAAATAACCCTAATACTGCATATAGATCTGGAAGGTATCCCTGCATTACCATCTGTACGATAGTTACCAGAGTAGCTATTACAATGATATAAGCCGGTATTCTAACCTTTGCCGGTATCAGGTTTTTTATAGCTGAGATAATTACATTTGAACATGATAAAACCACAAGTGTCGCAAGTCCCATTGCCATACCATTGATAGCTGAGTTAGTTACACCTAGTGTAGGACATAATCCAAGCAACAATACGAATACCGGATTTCCCTTAATTAATGGATCTGTTAAAAGCTTTATATAGTTATTCTTCGCCATTAGTTTTTCACCTCTGCTTCAAATGCTTTAGTTGATTTTTTTACTCCAGTAAATACGGCCATAGGAGATATTGTAGCTCCTGCAAAACCGTCTACACTTTTATCAAATTCATAAGATTTATCTCTACCAATCCACTGTTCCTGCCAATCAGCATTTTCTACATTTGTTCCTAGTCCAGGAGTTTCTGACTGACCTGTAACCTTTAGACCAGTGATAGTCCCTTTTGTATCCAATCCCAATACGAAAGTTATTACACCAGAATATCCATTTGTTTTCACAGTACTTGCATACCCTACTAGATTTCCTGTAGCGTCATAACCTGGAATAAATGTTTCCTCTCCAGCTGTTATTTCTTCTGTCTCTTTAAAATCTGATGCCAAAGGCAACACCTGTTTTCTAGCTTCATTTACTATCTCTTTGTTTATCTTTTCTATTTGTGGTGCAGTTATTGTATTTACACTAGATAATAATCCAGCTGCAACTGCTGCTATTACCAGTAATACAGCACCATAATGTACTAATCTATTCATTATTTTGCTACACCTCCAAACATCTTCGGTTTAGTGTATTTATTTATAAGGGGTACAACTCCATTCATGATTAAGATAGAGTATGCCATACCTTCAGGATATCCACCTTTAAATCTGATTAAAGTTACCAATGCTCCTATTCCAAATGCAAAGATCATTTGACCTTTTTCAGTGTATGGAGAAGTTACCATATCTGTTGCCATGAAGAATGCTCCTAAGAATAATCCTCCAGATAACATATGCATTATCGGATCTCCACCGAATAATAATGCTCCAACTCCTACAGTTCCTATTATAATAGCTGGTACTTTCCAGTTTACCTGACCTTTATAGATTAGGTAAGCCCCTCCTAATAAAAGTGCCAATGCTGAAGTCTCTCCAATTGATCCACCCATTCTACCTAATAGGGCGTTCATATATGGATTTCCTGCTGCAACTAAAGTTCCATCCAGTCCTCTTTTCATAGCATCTAACATAGTAGGTCCTGCCTGACCATCCAATACAAAAGTTGTTATAGCTACCGGCCAAGACGCTTGAACAAATGCTCTCCCAATCAATGCCGGGTTAAATATATTATGTCCTAATCCACCAAATAACATCTTTCCTAATAGGATAGAAATTGCAGATCCGACTATAACTATCCAATATGCCATAGTCACCGGTACAACGAATGCAAATAATATACCTGTTATGATTGCACTTCCATCTTTTATCTCTATATCCTTACCCATTATCTTTTGCATAATTCCCTCAGTTGCCATACATGTTCCAACTGCGATCAATGTAGTTGTCAGTGCCTGTATTCCAAATACATAGACTGCCATAAGTAATGCCGGTAATAGTGCTATTATTACGTCGTACATTACTTTTTCTACCGTTTCACTAGTTCTTACATGTGGTGAAGGACCCATCTTTAACAATTTCGCCACTTTTTTGCCTCCTAATTTCAATTAAATTTATTCTCCATATTTTACATCTCGATTTTTTATCCATAAACCGAGCTCACATTTTTAATTCAAATTTTTACTTTATTTGATTTAAATAATTATGAAATCCCATAAGAAGGAAGAATTATTTTCTTGGCATAGCTCTTAATTTAGCTTTTCCAATATTGATAGCTTCTGTCAACGGTCTGTTTGCCGGACAAATATAAGCACATGATCCACATGAGATACAGTCCATTAATTTATATTTACCCATCTCTTCCCATTGGTTAAATTTAGCTAACTTAGCATACATAAGAGGTTCTAATCCCATTGGACAGGCTCCTATACATTTTCCACAAAGAATACAGTTTTTGGCTTTACAAGGATTTGTCTCTGCCGTTGTAAGAGCTAATAGACCAGATGTTCCCTTAACTACCGGTACATCTTCAGAATGTTGAGCCATTCCCATCATAGGTCCACCCATAACAAGTTTGTCTACTTCTTCTCTCTCTACACCTGCATAATCCAACATATCTTTAAACATAGTTCCTATTCTAACCTTTAAGTTCATAGGTTTTTTGATTGCTTTTCCTGAGATAGTTACTACTTTTTCAATAAGTGGCATCCCTTTAACAATTGCCTCATATACTAAAGCTGCTGTTGCAGTATTTTGTACTACTACTCCTACAGCTGAAGGTAATTTTCCACTTGGAACTTCTCTGTCTAAGATAGCTTTGATAAGCTGCTTCTCTCCACCTTGCGGGTATTGAGTTTTAAGAGGACAGACTTCGATACCATTATCCCCTTCTGTAGCTTTTACCATAGATGCTATAGCTTCCGGCTTATTGTTTTCAATACCAATCTTAGCGTTCTTCACTCCTAAGATATGCATGATGATCTTTATCCCTTCAACGATTGATTTAGGGTCTTCCAACATAAGTCTGTTATCTGCATTTAGATACGGCTCACATTCTGCTCCATTCATCACTAAAGTGTCGATAGTTACATCTTTTGGTGGATTAAGTTTGATATGAGTCGGGAAACATGCTCCTCCTACCCCTACAATTCCTTTCTCTCTGATCATTGCAAGCAAATCTTCCTTAGGTGCCGTTTTCCAGCCTTTTATCGTTGTTAATTCTGCTAACTCTTCTTCACCATCATTTTCAATGATGATTGTATTCACCTTTCCACTCAGTGGGAATGGTAAAAATTCGATTTTTTTACCTACTCCACTCACAGGTGAATGAACCGGTGATGACATAAAAGCTTCGCTATCTGCAATTTTTTGACCCTTTAACACTCTATCCCCAGGTTTAACCAAGGCATTTAGTGGTGCACCAATATGCTGCAATAATGCTACATGTACCATCTTTGGTGCGTCAAAAGTTTGAATAGCTTCATTTTCAGTCTGTACCTTGTTTTCAGAAGGGTGTACCCCGCCTTTGAACGTAAACAGTTTCATCTACAAAACACTCCTTTTTGTTAATTTATATTTAATTATTTTTTCCGTTTTTTGCCCTTAATTTTACCACAATTCGTTCACTAATACAACATTTAGTGTTGTGAATTAATTACTTTTCTCCTTTGAAACCCAAAATAACGTTTTTTTGTCATAAGCGTGTTAACTATAACTACACACATTTTTCAGACCTAAAATAGGGTTTTATTATGAAATATTATATGTTTTTTTGAACTTTTTTTATTCAATATTTCATAGATCTCTTTGGCCTGTTTTATCTTTAATATATTTTTTCTCAGATCTCCTCCTATAGAAACTCCCAACTTATCTTTTCTGTCCTCAATCAGTATTTTATTCCCTAAAACTTCACTCACCTCCTCCAACTCCTCAATATGGCCGGGATCCCAAAGAATTGTTTTTCGTTCCTGCTCCAAAGAATACTTGATGGTATGAAGGGTCCCACCGGATCTGCCTGTCTGCACCACAAAGATTCCCTGGGTCATCCCAGACTGGAGGCGGTTTCTCAAGATAAAGAATATGGATAAGTTAGAGGTCGTCGGTGGAAGCTCCGACATCAAAAATCCATTTTTTTCCAATATTCTTTCCGCTAATTTTCGATTTTCTTTAGGGTATATAGGCGTTGCCAGGCCTTGACCTAATATTGCTCCTGTCTGTCCTTTTTCCTCAAGGCTTCCCAGATGACCACACTCATCACATCCAAGGGCTAATCCGCTTATATTCCACCAATCATTTTGAGCTAGCAACACCCCCATCCTCCTGGCCACTTCCCGGCCGTATTTTCTCTCCGGTTTCCGACTGCCGATTATAGCCAAGGATTTTTCCAGCTCCTTCTCATTAGGAAAATACCCCCTGTAAAATATCATAAAGGGAGGATCTTTCAGCTCCTTTAAATTTTTAGGATAATTTTTAGAAAAATACCCCATGTACTTTATATCCTCTTTTTCACAGATTTCAAATTCCTCGTCTGCTCTGATCTTTAATCTTTCCAAGTTTAAAATTCCGTCTTTGGATAAAAAGTATGAGAGTGCATTTTCTACTCTTTTTTCAGACTTTATCCTGGGATTTTCTGACTTTAATATATGCACCGATTCTAAGATTATTTTTTTCAGGAAGATGCTATCTGTTTTAAATATATTTTGTTTCCTACCCATAGAGTGGAAAAATAACTTATAGAGGGTATCGTGATTCAGCTTAGGTACCGGATACCCCTCCTTTGAAATATCTGAATATATCAATGAAAATAACATTAAATCTCTCTTCAGATAAACCACAAACACCCCCTATGAACCTTTTTATACACATGATCGTGATTTTTTTAACAATTCTTGATAAATTTTTTATTAAAAATAAAATATAAGTATTTAATCAGTATTGTATATAACTTAAAAACCATTAAAAAACAACCTTCTTTTTTATATTTATACTAAAATAATATTCACACTAAGTTTTCAGGTGGTTTCACCTGATGCTATTTTATAAACCTCAAAAAAAAAGGTTTTTGGAGTGACTCCAAAAACCTTTTCAACCTATTTATTTTTCTCTCTCAACAGTACCACTGCATAGGATTTAACACCCGTCTCTTCCCCGGTAAATCCTAATCTTTCCTCAGTTGTAGCCTTCACACTTACCCTGTTCAACTCTAATTCCAATTCTTCAGCCAGATTCTTCCTCATCTCAAAAATATAAGGCTTTAATTTAGGCTGCTGCATAACTATTTGAGAATCAATATTTACTACTTCAAACCCCTTAGAATCTATAAGTTTTTTTACATGGTTTAATAATTTTATACTGGATATTCCCTTATAGCTATCATCTGTATCTGGGAAATGCTGCCCTATATCTCCCAGTGCCAAAGCTCCTAACAGCCCATCCATGATAGCGTGAATCAATACATCTGCATCTGAGTGCCCCAGCAATCCTTTTTCAAATGGTATCTCTATACCGCCTAGGATCAATTTTCTTCCCTCTACCAGCCTGTGAACATCATATCCATTTCCTATCCTATACATAGTCTCAACCTACTTCCATTCATGGTAAATTTTATCATAAAATTCTATTATCTCTTCTTTGGTTACAGTAGATGTCCCCATTCTTCCCACTACTACTCCTGCCGCTACATTGGCTATCTTTGCCGCCTCATGCCATGATGCTCCTGCTGCTGCTGCCAGTGTAAATACAGAAATAACAGTGTCACCTGCTCCGGTTACATCATATACTTCCTTTGCAAAGGTAGGAATGTTTATAATCTCATCCTCTAAGAATATACTCATTCCCTCCTCACTTCTGGTAAGAAGTAAGTTGTCTAAATTTAATTTAGCTTTTAATTCCACACCCAGTTTTTCTGTATCTTCTATCACAGATAACCCCATACACTCCATAGCTTCCTTTCTATTAGGAGTCATAGATGTGGCTCCTAAATAGTTTATAGCATTGCTTGGTTTTGGATCTACCGTTACTATTATATTGTTTTCACGGGCTATCTCAATAACTCTCTTAGCCAAAGCAGGAGTAAGCACCCCCTTATCATAATC
The DNA here is from genome assembly GCA_964619915.1 of uncultured Fusobacteriaceae bacterium. GTDB lineage: Bacteria > Fusobacteriota > Fusobacteriia > Fusobacteriales > Fusobacteriaceae > Psychrilyobacter. The sequence continues at coordinate 9,586 of CAZUGM010000056.1, forward strand.
CGATAAGATGATAGCGTCTAATTTATCCAAGTGAGGCTTCAAATTTTCTATGATAAGTTCCTCATGATACGGTGTTATATCTTTTTTATCTTCCCAGTCCAGCCTCAATAATTGCTGGTGCTGAGCGATTATTCTTCTCTTTACTATGGTAGGTCTGTCCTCTGCTGTTACTATCCCCACTGTATTTATATTTTCCCTTTTTAATTCATTCAACAATCTATTTCCATTTCCGTCATTTCCTATTACTCCAAAGGAATGACAGTTACACGAAAGGGCAGATAAGTTATTCAGGACATTGGCTCCACCGCCTAAAACAAATCTTTCTTCCTTTACATTTACTACAGGTACCGGTGCTTCAGGTGATATTCTTGTAACCTCTCCTATAATATAGTCATCTAACATCATATCCCCTATTACTGCAATTGTCATATCTTTAAATTTATCTAAAATACTTATTAATCTAGTTTTACCAACCATCTTTCCTCCCATGAATCACATTTTTTTCTGTATTCTTAGTATAACATCACATCTACATTTTTTCAATTTTAAAAAGGTACCTCAAAACTGCATAAGGACGACCTTTTTGGGCCGCCCTCTTTTTTCAATCTTCTATTTTCCTTTTTTCTATAACTTACTTAATTGGAATATAGATGTCTATTTCTGATTTAGAATCCTCTGGGTCCTTAAATCTATTTAAATCAAATAACTCAAATGAATAATTTCCAGATACTTTATATTCCGAATTTGGAAGATATTTCCCATAAATATAATCATAGGTTTCCTTAAGAAGAGATCCATTTTTCGAAATAACAGCTCCTTTATGAGTAAAAACAAGATATTTCGATTCAGGAAGTTCTTTTACTGTCATCCCATCGGGTATTTTGTCTGCGTCATTTACTTCAACACAAAAACATGTGTTAAAATTTAGATTGTTTGCTGTTTCACTGAGAATTTCTAAGTAAATTTCAGGGTTTATTTTGTTGTTGATTTCCTCGTATCTACTGATAAATTCTTTCCAAATTCTTGGGTTTTCAACATGAGTATTATGATAGTTCACCTTTTTTTCTATTCCAATTAATTTCATTGGTTTTTTAATTACAGTTTTAATTTCCATTTCTACTGCTCCTTTTTTATTGATTAAAGTTAAGTCCATAAAAAAATCCGTTTTTTCATACAATAAAATTTTTCTGTTTGATTTTCTATATTTTCCAGGTGTAGTATTAAAATATATTTTGAAATTTCTCGTAAATGTTTCTTGAGAATCAAAACGATAATCTAAAGCAATTTCAAGAATAGTTTTATCTGTGCTTCTAAGCTCGAG
>CAZUGM010000057.1:0-690 GCA_964619915.1 uncultured Fusobacteriaceae bacterium
AATATTTTCTTTTTTCAAGGTATCGACATCTTCAGGAGTACTTACCCCGCCTGAAGCTATTACATCAACTCCAAGTTTTTTAATTTTTTTATATGTTTTAAAATTCGGGCCTGCCATCATCCCGTCCTTTGAGATATCGGTATAGATTATGGTCTTTACCCCTACTTCCTTTAGTGATTCACATAGTTCAAAAGTGTCTATACCGCTTTCTTCCAACCATCCTTTTGTGGCCGCTTTGCCGTTTTTTTCATCCACAGATACAGCAATTTTATTATCATATTTACTCACAAGTTTTTTAAGAAGTTCTGGATTTTCAATGGCTGCTGTTCCTAATATAATTCTATCTATACCTAAATTCAAAAACATTTCAGCTGTCTCTAATGTTCTGATACCTCCCCCCAGCTGGAGTTTAACCTTAACAGTTTTTCTTATTTTTTTTATTACATCGAGGTTTTTATTTTCTCCGTCCTTGGCACCATCCAGATCCACCAGATGGATCCATTCTGTCCCCTCCACTTCAAATTTTTTAGCCACTTCCCAAGGTTTATCAGAAAAAATATCTACCTTGTTGAAGTCTCCCTTGCTGAGCCTTACTGCCCTTCCATCTTTTAAGTCTATTGCCGGAAAAATTATCATTTTATCATCTCCCCAAATGCTTCTAATAGTTTTAGTCCTGTGCTGCTGCTTTTT
>CAZUGM010000057.1:745-1470 GCA_964619915.1 uncultured Fusobacteriaceae bacterium
GTGGAACTGCATCCCCATTATATTCTTGTGCCCCACTACTCCTGGAACCTCAACATCATACTCACTGGATGCAAGGATATCCCCATCGATTCCATAGGCAAAATAGCTGTGTACATAATAAACAAATTCATTTTCTTCAAGGTATTTAAAAAGAGGAGAGTTCTGTTTTATTTTAAGTTTATTCCATCCCATGTGAGGAATTTTAAGCTCCTTTGATATATAGGACTTAAATGGTCTGACTTCACCTTTAAGTAATCCAAGTCCCTCATATTCACCGTCTTCAAAATTTTTCTCATACAGGAGCTGCATTCCCAAACAGATTCCCAGAAGAGGCTTGCCGTCTGCTGCACACTTTTTTATGAGAGGAATGAGACCTGTATCTTCAAGACTTTTTATAGCATCCCTAAAGGCTCCCACCCCTGGGAGGAGTATTCCGTCGGCATTTTTTATTATTTCAGGGTCAGCAGTAAGAATATTTTCTATTTCCAGTTTGTTCAGTGCACTCATAACCGAATGGATGTTTCCTACACCGTAATCTATAATTGCAATCATCCTATATCACTCCTTTTGTAGAAGGCAACTTTCCTTTTATTCTTTCGTCTATGGTCACAGCCTGATCCAATGCTCTGGCTACGCCTTTAAATATACTCTCGATAATATGGTGGGTGTTCTCTCCATGGATTAGTTTTATATGAAGGGTAATTTGGGCACCTCTTACAAAGGCC
>CAZUGM010000057.1:1574-10858 GCA_964619915.1 uncultured Fusobacteriaceae bacterium
GTCAGGGATAGGGTCCATGTGAAGATATGCCCTCCCACTAATATCAAGTGTAGTAAGAGTAAGAGTTTCATCCATTGGCAGATAAAAATTCCCATACCTTTTAATACCTTTCATATCACCCAGTGCTTCCTTGAAAGCCTTCCCAAGGACTATCCCGGCATCCTCCACTGAATGATGACAGTCGATATAGGTGTCACCTTTTATTTTTAAATTTATATCAAAGAGTCCGTGCCTCGTAAAAAGTTCCATCATGTGGTCGAAAAATCCAACCCCCGTTGAGATCTCGTATTTACCATTGCCATCCAGATTCAATTCCAGGTCTATGTCAGTTTCCCTTGTCTTTCTTTTTCTCGTACTTTTTCTCACAGTTACACCTCCATTATCTGATCAATATTTTTTATTAACTTTTCCATTTCTTCCTCTGTTCCAATAGAAATTCTCAGATAACTGTCGATGAGAGGGGTTTTAAAATACCTCACAAGTATCTTTCTTGCTTTTAATTTTTTATACATATTTTCGGCATCTTCTAATTTTACAAAGATAAAGTTTGCCACAGAAGGAAGTACCTCTATATCTCTCATTTCAAATTGCGATACTAGCCACTCCCTGTTTTTTATTATCTCGTCACGGGTGTATTCAAAGTACTTTTTATCCTCTATAGCAGCCTTTCCTGCAGCCTGGGCCAATATGTCAAGGGGATATGAATTGAATGAATCCTTTACCCTGGTAAGCCCATCTATAATTTTTTTATCACCAATAGCGAATCCTATTCTCATACCAGCCAGAGATCTGGATTTTGAAAAAGTCTGCACTATGAGAAGGTTTTTATACTTCCCGATGAGTTCTACTGCAGATTTACCTCCAAAATCTATATAAGCTTCATCCACAACTACTAGGTTGTCAGGATTGTTTGTCAAAATATTTTCAATAACATCCAGTCCCACCCCTATACCTGTAGGAGCATTTGGATTCGGAAAGATGATATTTCCGTCCAGGCCGAAATATTGCTTTGTTTCTATTTGAAATTTTTTATTTAGAGGAATAGTCTGGTAGTTTATCTGGTATAATCCACAGTACACAGGATAAAAACTGTATGTAACATTTGGAAAGTAGAGTTTCTTATCCTTGAAAAATGTCATAAAGACGTGGGCAAGAACTTCGTCAGAGCCGTTTCCAATAAATATATTATCTTTTTCTATCTCATAAAACCCTGCAATTACACCTCTTAGTTCACTACTCTCAGGATCAGGATATTTCTTAAGCCCTGGTCCCAGACATCTCTGTATTTTTTCTATAACTTTTGGAGATGGCGGAAAAGGATTTTCGTTAGTGTTGAGCTTTATTATTCCAGTTTCATTCAACTGCTCTCCTGGGACATATGGTGTCAATGTTTTGGTAATATTGCTCCAAAATTTCATAATTATTCCTCCTCAAATCTGACCCTAATAGAATTGCTGTGAGCTGTCAGTCCCTCACTTTCCGATATCTCCAGAATAGTATCTTTTACTTCTTTCAGTGCCTCTTTGGAATAATAGATTACTGAAGTTTTCTTTATAAAATCATCCACGGACAGGGGTGATGAAAATTTTGCGGTTCCGTTTGTGGGAAGTGTGTGATTTGGTCCGGCGTAGTAATCTCCCAAAGGTTCTGGTGTATTTTCCCCTACAAATATTGCTCCGGCATTTTTAATTGAGTTTATATAAAGAAAAGGATCGGCTACCATGAGTTCCAAATGTTCTGCTGCTATGTCGTTGGCTATATCGATAGCTTCATTCAAATCCTTTGTAATTATAATTCTTCCATAGTTATCCAGAGACTTTTTCGCTATATCTCTCTTGATGAGTTCAGGTAGCTGGGTATCTACCTCTTTTGAGACTGCATCTGCCAGCTTTTTACTGGAAGTTATAAGTACAGAGGAAGCCAGTTCATCATGTTCCGCCTGAGAAAGAAGATCCGCTGCAAGATATTTTGGATTTGCAGTGTCATCTGCTATGATGAGTATCTCACTAGGGCCTGCTATCATATCAATATCCACAGTTCCATATACCTGTTTTTTGGCCAATGCCACGTAGATATTACCCGGGCCTGTTATTTTGTATACCTTTGGGATAGTTTCAGTGCCATATGCCAGTGCAGCTATTCCTTGAGCTCCTCCTACTTTGAATATCTTGTCAACACCTGCTATTTTTGCAGCTACTAAAATATTATCCATGATCTTACCATTTTTCCCGGGGGGAGTTACCATAACCAAGTCTTCTACACCTGCCACCTTTGCAGGAATGGCATTCATAAGTACTGTAGATGGATAGGGCGATTTGCCGCCCGGGACATATATTCCTACTTTTTCGATTGGATTTATAAGCTGTCCAGTTATCCTTCCCTTCAGTGTATTATCCATGAATGAATTTCTCTTTTGCTTTTCGTGAAACCTTCTGATGCTGTCAGCTGCTTTTGTTAGAGCCACTTTGAGAGATTCAGGGGTTCTTTCCCATGCTTTTTTCACTTCATCTGCTGTAACCTCCATACTATCCAGTTCTGCACCATCAAACTTTGCAGTGTATTCAAGTACTGCAGTATCTCCATTTTTCTTTACATTTTTCACGATCTCTTCTACAATAATATTGATATCTTTATAGTCTAGATCACCCCTTGAGAGTATCTCAGATTTGATGGCATCGTATTCTGAACTTCTAAATATTTTCATTAAAGCTCCCTCCTTATATCTTCAAGTACTTTTTCTATAGTCTCATTTTTAAATTTATAGCTTACCTTGTTGACAATTACCCTTGCACTGATATCCTCCAACTTTTTTATAATCTCTAAATTATTTTCCTTCAATGTGGTACCAGTTTCGACTATATCCATTATGGCATCAGAAAGCCCCACCATGGGAGCCAGCTCCACAGAACCATTTAGTTTTATGAGTTCTACCTTTTTTTCTATTTTTTCAAAATGTTTTCTGGCATAATTAATATATTTTGTAGCTATTTTTATACTTCTGTTGTCATTATATTTCCATCCTTTTGGTGCAGCTATGGCAAAGTAACATCTCCCAAATCCAAGATCCAGCATGTCATAGACATCTGCTACGCTTTCCATGAGTACATCCACCCCGGCGACTCCTATATCTGCAATACCTTTTTCTATATATACAGGTACGTCACTTGGTTTTACCCAGAAGTATCTTACGTTGTTTTCCTCGCTTGTAAATACAAGTTTTCGACCTTCCTCTTCCAATTCCTGGCATGAATAACCTATTTTTTTCAAAAGGTCGTATGATTTTTTCCCCAATCTGCCCTTGGGCAATGCTATATTTATATACATGATCTGTCCTCCTAGAAAGCAACGTGACGTTGCATCCAATTAAGTATAAGTAAAGTTTTCTTCCTTTTGACTCAATAAATAATTTTATACTTTCCTTAACCATAAAAATACTGAATTATTGAATATTTTTCTTTGAGCTCCTCAGAAGATTCACTCTTATCTTCTGATAAAACCCTTACCGTCTTACCGCATTTTCTATATTCCCTGGCCTTTTCCATGGCATCAAACCCATTTTCCAGGTCTGAATAGAGAAGCAGATAGTCTATTTTTGTACGCTCTCTTTTTATAGATTCAAAATAGTTGTCTATCTCCAGACAAAATCCCAGTGCTGATGTATCTTTTCCAAATCTTGTAACCAGTTTGTCGTATCTGCCGCCACTCAGTACAGGTTTTCTTATATCCGAGATATAACCTTTAAAGATTAGCCCGTTATAGTATTGCAGTGCAACACTTATGGAAAAATCTATCTCTAGCTTTTTCTGGGGATATTTTTTATCCAGTGCCTTTAATATAGTCTCCAGATCCTCCAATATTTTTCTTTGTTTATCAGTCACTGCCATCTCATAAAGAGTTTTTTTTACCCTTTCAAAGTTTCCGAAGAGTCGATTTAATTGGAGAAGTTTAGCGATTTTTCCTTTCTCCACACCTATATTTTTCAGATAATTTTCAAGGTCACTGCTTCTCCTATAGAGATATTCAAGTATACGCTCCCTGGCCTCTTCTCTTTCTGTTACAGAGTTTACCATCTCTTTGATAAATTCCGTATTGGAGATACACAGAATGTAGTTTTGGTCTAATTTTTCCAATGTCTGTACAGCGAGATCCAGAACCTCTACATCGGACAGGATATTTCCTCCACCCAGGTACTCAATTCCCACCTGTTTTCTTTCATTGAATTCCAGACCATTTTTGTCTGCACGAAATACACTGTCGCTGTAGTAGAATTTTCCCCTGTCTGCCGGTTGTTCGGAAAAATATTTTACTACCGGCAGAGTCATATCCGGTCTCAGCACATAGAGGTCACCCTTTGGATTCATTATTTTTAGGAGGTTCCCCTCATTTATCATATCTTTGTTTTCAAAGTATGTGTCATACTTCTCAAATGTGTTCAATCTAATCTTTTCATATCCGTACGACTCGAATATTTTTTCAAAATCCATAACAAATTCCTCTTCTTTTCTGTAGTTTTTCATATTACCCTCCCTTTCTTTATAAAAAAAAGAGCCCCCAGATACATTTAGTATCTGGGGGCTCTTAAAAATTCTCAGTTTTTAAGAAATGTTTTATCATCACTCCAGATACAGACCCTAAATTTTCGTTAAACGAAATGGATCTGTATCTTTTTAAAGAATACAAACCCTGTTAGTGATGATGATGATGCCTGATAGTTAACATTTGATTAAACATTTTTTTCCTCCTGAGATATAATTTATAAATTTTTATAAGTATAGCACCCTTAGATGATTTTTCAAACTTTTTTTTTTAATATAGCCAAATTTCTCGAGAAAAAATTTATAAATTTCCTTTTTATCCCTTTAAAATTAAAGCTTTAAACTTTTCTTCTTTTTTTTAATTTCCATAAATTTTCCTCTCAAAATATTATTTTATGAAACTCTTTTTTTCTCTTTTCAAAGGTAGTCACATATTCAAACCCTGCACTTCTTAAATAATCCATAGCTTTTTCATAGTTACTGAGCACCCTTTCAGCTATGTGGGAGTCACTGCCTATAGTTACTATTTTTCCTCCCATCTCCCTATAAAATTTAATTATATCCAAGGTAGGGTTTATATTAGCAGAATCATAAAACAGTCCACCTGTATTTATTTCTATCCCCTTTCCCTCCTGTATTATGTGGTCAAAAAGTTCTCTCAATACCTCTTTAGATTCTCCTAATTCATGGGTCTGTGCCTTTAAAAAGTATCTTCTTATTAAGTCGATATGACCCACTACATCGTAATCGTTAAAATGTTTAAAAACCTCTAACATCTCACGAAAATATCTGGCGAAAAAATTATCCAAATTTTTCACATCAGGATCCATACCGTATAATCCTACCCCTTCTAAACAGTGGGAAGAGGCTAAGATAAAATCAAATTCATGTTTTTTTGTGTACTCGATTATTTCCTGTATATTTCTTTCTCCTGCCTGTATCCCTATCTCAACCCCCATATAGAGATCGATTTGTTTTCCGTAGATAGATTTTATTCTTTCAAATTCTCTTTTATACCCCTCATAGTCTAAATTAAATTTAATATCTTTATCAGGGTAATTGAACTCCTTATGCTCTGTCAAACATATTTTTTTGCCGCCTTTTCTTATGGCTTCCTCTACAATATTACTTATTTTTTCCGACGAATCATCGGAAAACTCCGAGTGGATATGATAGTCAAACACTAGTAATCCTCCTATTTTTTAAAATTTTTAACCAAATAATAACATATATTGTTATAAAAATAAATTTAAAAAAAGCTTGACATAAATAAATAACGTTTGTTACGATACTTTAAATTAAAAAATAAATCACAAGGAGGATTCGTTATGTTAATCAGGAGAAGTAGGATGAGAAAAATAAATCCAATAAAATCCATCATTCTAAAATGGCTTGATTAATCTGATAATTTTTTTGCAAAGATTTGGGAATTAATATTTTCAATGAGTATATAAAAAAGTTTATTAACAAGCCGACAGTATATACTGCCGGCTTTTGTTTTAAGGAGTACCTGGTATCAGTCTATTTAGAATGGCTTATACCAGGTTTTTTATTTATAAAAATTTATCTCCAGACAGGGGACAGAGAGAAGATCAATCGAAACAAATTATAAAATTGAATATTTTTCATAACCATTGAACTTTTTGTTGATTCTAGGAGTCTGCTAAATTCATTGGCAGACTCTTTTTTTATACAAAATATATACAGGAGGCATAGAGATGAAAAAAATAGGCATATTAGGAGCTACAAGTTGTGCAATTCAGCTTTACAGAAGGGAATAGAAAAGATTCATATTTTAAATTATTAGCTAAAAATGGTATTGGGGCAATGATTGTAGATAATAAGGAGGTTGAAAATGTTATTAAATGTTTATAAAAGACCTGATAAAATTTTTGTATCAAAAAATGAAATGAGAACATATGGTGAAGCAGGTAATGAGTATTTAGATCTTTTATCTGGACTGGGGGAAAAACCGGCAAATTTGAACGACTACAGTAAGGCATTTTTTTATAGCAGTGGGACAGAGGCTGTAGAAGGTACTATAAAAATAGCCAGAAGATACGGCAGAAAAAAAGGATATGGTAAAAGTAAGATCCTTTATATAAAGAATTCTCTTATAACTGGGGAACCATTTTCGTCCAAGTACCAAGATGGATTTGAATCTCTCATAGGTGAGATCCAGCAGTGTGAATTTAATAATATCAGCGATATTTATAAAAAAATATCCGGAGCATGTGCAATAATGGTAGAAGCTGTTCAAGGAGGACTGATTGGGGCAGATGCAGAATTTTTAAAAAAATTAAGAGAGCTATGTGATAAATGGAACTGTCTTTTGATCTTTGACGAAATTCAGTATGGCACAGGAAGAAGGGAAGAAGGGGTTGCCTATGAAAAGTTTGGTGTCTTACCTGATGTGGTATGTATGGCAAACAGGTTAGGAGGAGAGATTTCGATAGGAGCAATTTTACTCAATGAAAGAGCAGATGTTTTCACTCCAGAAGATCATTAAAAGAAGAATTTGTTCTTATAGATGAATGGGCCTCTTACTGAGGTTAAAACCAAATAAAAAAATATTTCAGGGATTCAAGGAGGAGAAATGATAAAAAATAGAAATTTTTTAAAACTTTTAGATTATACTTCGGAAGAATTTAATTATCTTTTGGAACTTTCTGCAAAATTAAAAAAAGAAAAAAAAGAGGGAAATGAAAAACAGTATCTCTGCGGAAAAAATATTGTTCTTATCTTCGAGAAGGACTCTACTAGAACTAGATGTGCCTTTGAGGCTGGAGCTATGGATCAGGGAGCTACAGTAACATATTTAGGCCCCTCAGGAAGCCAGATAGGAAAAAAGGAATCCATCAAGGATACTGCAAGGGTCTTGGGGAGTTTTTATGAAGGAATAGAATATAGAGGATTTAGTCAGGAAACCGTAGAAATTTTAGGAGAATTTGCAGGTGTCCCAGTATGGAATGGTCTCACAGATAAATTTCATCCGACACAAATACTGGCTGATTTTCTGACTATTAAGGAAAAACTTGGTAAACTTGAAGGAATAAAAATGGCTTATTTAGGAGATGGAAGAAATAATATGGGAAATTCCCTTATGGTCGGTGCAGCCATGACAGGAATAGATTTTAGAATTGTAGCTCCAGATGAACTTTATCCGGAAGAAGGTTTAAGAGAAAAAGCTGAAGCAATTGCAGAAACAACAGGCAGCAAGCTAACCTTTACAACTTCTCTGGAAAAAGGCCTTACAGGTGTAGATGTTGTTTATACAGATGTATGGGTATCCATGGGAGAAAAAGAAGAGGTATGGCAGGAAAGAATAAAAAAACTACTCCCATATCAGGTTAATAACAGGGTCATGAAAATGGCTGGAAAAAAAGCAATATTTCTTCATTGCCTTCCGGCTTTTCACAACCAAGAAACATTGGTAGGGAAAGAGCTCTTTGAAAAATTTGGAATGAAAGAAATGGAAGTGACAGATGAGGTATTTGAGGGAAAGCAATCTGTAGTATTTGATCAAGCAGAAAACAGATTACATACAATAAAGGCAATTATGGTTGCAACACTTGCAGGGGAGATATGAGAAGAAAATTTGAAAACAATATCCCTATGGGATGATAAGAATTAAACTGTTATTGATAATACAAAAAAATATTTAAATGAAAAACTTTTCTCTGAAGATTTCAAATAATAAGAAAACCTGTAAATTTTGGGCTTTTTCCAACCTTTCATTTACAGGTTTTATTATTTTTATAGATAACTTAAAATAAAAGTTATTAATACATAATTGTTAAATCAACTCTTCTGTTTGCCATTTTTCCATCTCTAGTGTCATTGTCATCTACAGGTTCAGAACTTCCAACTCCTACACTTTCTATTCTAGAAGAATCTACACCCTTATTCATTAAATAAGTAGAAACTGCCATAGCTCTGTCTTCTGATAATTTTTGATTGAATTCTTCAGGCCCTGAGCTGTCTGTATGACCTTTGATCATAGCATCTGTTCCGGGATAAGCTAGCAAAGTTTCAGCAATCGGATCTAATATCGTTTTCATACTTTCATTCAATACTGCTTTACTTGAATTAAAAGCTGCATCGCCAGGAAGAGTAAGGTGTAATCCATTCTCTACTGCAGTTATAGTAGCACCTGTCCCTTCAAATGCCTTTACCATCTTCGTATATTCTGCCATCATAGCAGCTTTTTCCTTACCTTCTTCTAATTGAGCTCTGATCTCTTCATTTTCAGATTTAAGCTCTGTTAGAGTAGCAGCATTCATCTCTACAGTTTCATTCAATGTCTGAACTTGTGTGGGGATATCTGCCTTTTCCTCTGAACTTGAGCAAGCTGAAAGAGCCGCTACTATTAAAAGTCCTAATAATATTTTCTTCATAATATTCCTCCTAATTTTTAGATTCACTGATTGAATTATTTAATTCCTGTATCTGCATCTTCAATTCTTCAGTCTCTGCTTTTAATGCCTCATATTCTTGTGTCTGAGTAGAAACAGTTTCATTCAATGTCTGAACTTGTGTGGGGATATCTACCTTTTCCTCTGAGCTTGAACAAGCTGAAAGAGCTCCTACTATTAAAAGTCCAAATAATATTTTCTTCATAACATTCCTCCTAGTTTTTAGATTCATTCATTAAATTATTCAATTCCTGTATTTGCATCTTCAACTCTTCAGTTTCTGCTTTTAATGCCTCATATTCTTGTGTCTGAGTAGAAACAGTTTCATTCAATG
>CAZUGM010000058.1:0-10770 GCA_964619915.1 uncultured Fusobacteriaceae bacterium
AATAAAAACTTAATTGAAAGAGGTCTATATAATATAGACCTCTTCTGCTTTTTTAGAAAAAATGTAATTTATTGTTTATCCAAATAACTTCCATACTATATTCAATCCCATCACTGGTATGGCAAGATTAATTACTCTCTTAAACAATCTCTCCTCCACCTTTGTTGAGGTATATACCCCTGTTGCAGTACCGATAATTACATGGGGAAGGTAGGTCCAAATTACCTGAAGGTTTTCAGGAGTATAAAATCCTTTATAGATATAGGTAAGGATAGCCACTATGTTTAGAGTAAAAAAGTAAGATGACAGCGTTGCCTTAAACTGGGACCTATTTAAATCTATATTTGACAGAAATACCAGAACCGGAGGTCCTGAAATACCACCAATTCCATTTAAAATCCCGGATACTGCTCCTACAGGGAGATAGTACTTTTCTGGTTTTTTAAAATTAATTCTTATTCCGAAGTTATTTATGATTCCTATTACTACCAGCAATATCCCGATAACCATCTTTAAGAGATAATCATTTATAGTCTGAAGATAGGAGACACCTACAAAGGTAAAAATAATTGCTGAAATTAGGAGGGGAACTATCTTTTTTAACTTAGTATCTCTATAGTATTTTTTAATTATGATCCCATTTATTACAAAGCTGTAAGTCACAGTTATAATTATGATTAACTTGGTATCTAAAAATAGTGAAAGTAATGGAATTGCTACTAAAGAAAAACCAAAACTAGTAAATCCCTGAACAAAGGTTGAAAAAAAGAAGGTTGCTCCAATATATATAAATTCCATAATATCCTCCCAAATGATTTAATTAAGACAAATTATATCATATTCGTTTGATTAATTATAATTCTTTTATCTCCAATTAATTATATACTAGCAGTAGAATTTCTCTGATAGGGAAAATTAGAGTTAAAATCAGGAAATATGTAAAATTTAAAATATAAAAAGACTTTCATATGAAAGCCTTTTTATATATTTAGCGATATCTATCTTTTTAATGTTGTAAGCATTGCCTTTGCTACCAGGGGTTTTTGAATTACGCTTGGTCCGCATATACATCCACCTTTACATCCCATACCTTCCAACAATGTATTTGACTTAGCTAATCGGAACTGTTTAAAGGCCTGAGCTCCTTCTTTAATTCCATCCATCTGAATCAATTGAAGTTCCTTTTCACATTTATTTACAACAGCCTGTGCTACTCCTCCACTCTTAGCAAAGTTCCATCCATCGTAACTTCCTTCAATTTTATCACTTTCCAAAGCTTTAATATCGATTCCTCTGGCATCTGTCCATGACAAGATATCTGTAAAAGTTAACACGTTATCTACTATCCCATATTTAACAGCTTCTACCTTTTTAGCTGTACAAGGTCCTATAAATACAATCTTATATTCAGGATCTTCCTCTTTAAGTTTTTTAGCCAGAGCCATCATAGGAGAATCTACATGTGATATATATATAGCCATATCCGGCTGGTGAAGTTTTATATACTCGTAGAAAGCGGGACAGCAGGAAGTAGTCATTTTTTCCTCTCTTGTCTCCATTTCACTGGCTTCCTGGTCAATTACCATATCTGCACCTAGGGCTACTTCAACTGATTTAGTAAATCCAAGCTCCAAAAATAATGATTTTATCTTTTCTAAAGTAATCCCGGCACCAAATTGTGTAATTATAGAAGGAGCGAACATAGCAATAACTTTATTGTTGTTTTTTATATGGGATACAACATCTATCAGGTGGGTAGGGGACTCTATAGCACCAAATGGACAGGCAGAATGGCATGCTCCACATGAAACACATTTAGTTCTGTCTATACTAGCTACACCTTTTTCATTAGCTTTTATAGCTCCTACACCGCATGCTTTCTCGCAAGGTCTGGATAATTTAACTATTGCAGAATAGTCACATGCTTTTTCACAGAGTCCGCATCCGATACATTTTTCAGCATCTATTATAGCTCTTCCGTTAGAAAAGGTAATTGCATTTTTAGGACATATTGCCTTGCAGGAGTGAGCTATACAATTTCTACAGAGGTCTGTTGCATAATATTGACCACTTGGACATTGATCACATGCCTCTTCGATAACTTCCACAGCGTGATCCCTCCCTTCATATTCAGCAGGAATTTTTTCACAATTAAATTTCTTTTTTAAAAGATCCAATAACTCAAAGAGTTCCATATCTCTAACTTTGTATATATTGAGATTTAAGTATACCTTTATTCTCTGTTTTAAGATCTCTCTTTCTCTGTAAATTGAATCCCTATAGGTTGGCTTTTCCCCACTTAACAGCATCCTAGGCAATTTAGTAAGTTCCTCTAATAATACTCCATTTTCATAAAGGTCTACGATTGCCTGGAGAGTAAGCTTCCTTAACTCTTTAACTGAATTTAATTTTATGCTCATATTTTTCCCCCAATTATTAAATATATTTATATTTATCGTAATTATATACTTCTTGGATAATTGTGTAAAGTGAAATTAAAAAATAATTAAGTCAAGCTTAAAAAACTTTGAAAATGGAGTTTTAGAAGGAGGAAGTTTTCATAAGAAAAGACCTCTTTACATTAAAATATCATCATTTTGATATTAACTTAATGTGGAAAGGTTTGGATAAATCTAATTTTGAGTTATTTAAAAATCATATTTTATTTTTATTGTATGTCATGTCTAAATGGGGGATTCCATCCTCTGAATAAACCTCAGAAACGCCTTCAAAACCTAAGCTTTCGTAAAAATCTCTCAAATAATTTTGGGCTCCTATGGTTATTTTCTCTTCAGACCAGTTATTGATTATATAATCTATTCCGGCACGAACAATTTTTCTGGCTAACCCTTTTCCCCTTGCTTCAGAAGTTACCAAGACTCTTCCAATGGAAGCATTTTCATATGAAATTCCAGGTTTTATAACCCTTAGATAGGCCATAATTTTAGGACCTTCTTTAATCATTATATGAGTAGAATCTATATCTTTACCATCTTCATCGTTGTAGACACAATTTTGTTCCACGACAAATACTTCTGATCTTACCCTCAGTATTTCATATACTTCCCTGGCTGTAAGTTCATCGAATTTTTTAATCTCTAAATTCATTTTTTAATACCCCCTTTTTAAATAGTCAATGCCCTGTATTCTTCAGGGGTATTTATATTTATAAATAACTTATCATCATCTATCTCTACAAATTTAACCCTGGCTTTTTTTAGTGGGATCATTATCTTGAGATCATCGTTGTCTATAGCTTCTTTTATATATTTAAGAACGCTTATATTATAGAGAGCACAGAGAGGCTGAGGCCGGTCCTTGTATATCGGAATTACAGCATCATAATTATCTAAATCGTTATAAAGATTTAGGATCTTTTCCTGGCTTAAAAACGGCATATCACAGGCCACAATAAAGCAACTGTCGTTGATAGATGAAAGAGCAGTATAGATCCCACCTAAGGGCCCTATATCCTTTATGAGATCTTCAAATGTCTCAACTTGATAATCTTTATATAGTTTTTTTTCATTGGATATTATGACTATTTTATGAAAGTCATTGAATTCTGTCAAAACTCTCTGGAGAAAATATTCATCTTTAAACTTTAAAAATGATTTAGTAAATCCACCCATTCGGGAATTTTTTCCTCCTGCAAGAAGGGCAATATTTTTTTTCATAATCAGGTACTCCTAAAATTATATATTTTATATACTCTATAATATCATATGAAGTTTTAAAGATATACCATTAATTTAAGATAATTGTTTTTCTTTGATTGCATCCACAGATTCAAAATAACTCTTCAATGATATGATTTCAAAACCTTTGATTTGACTCTTTCTATAATGTACTAACTGTTCCTGTAACTTTTTTTATTATTTTTCCGATTATTTTAAAGGTTTTATTTATCTTTTTCGGTATTTAGTATCTTAGATATAAGACAAGTTATTTCAGTAACTTTAAGTCGTTAAATCCTATTGAAGGAGAGATGGTTATGAAAAAATGGATAACACTATTAATTACTTTAATGAGTCTCACCCTGTATGGAGCCCAGTATGAAAAAGCCGTCTTTGCAGGGGGATGTTTTTGGTGCATGGAATACCCCTTTGAAAAGATGGAAGGGGTTAAATCTGTAGTATCTGGATATACAGGGGGAACTACCGTCAATCCGACCTATGAGAACTATGGTTCAGGAGGACATATCGAAGTTGTAGAGATTATATATAATCCCTATGAGATCACTTATGGGGAACTATTGAAGATCTATTGGAAACAGGTAGATCCAACAGATCCGGGAGGACAATTCACAGACAGGGGACATGGGTACACTACAGCAATCTTTTATTTCAATGAAAACCAGAGAAAGGAGGCGGAATTGTCCAAAAAAAATCTGGAAAAAAGAGGGGTGTATAGAGATAAAATAGTGACTCCTATCCTGCCTGCTGTTGCTTTTTATAAAGCTGAGGAGTATCATCAGGATTATTATAAAAAGAGTTCATTGAAATATAAATATTATAGGAGGAGGTCGGGAAGAGATAAATTTTTAGATGAAATTTGGGGAAAAGAAAGAAAAGATTGGGGGAGGTATGAGTTGAAGAAAAAATTAACGGATTTAGAATTTAAGGTAACACAGGAAGAATTTACAGAACCGCCATTTAACAATAAATATTGGGATAATAAAAAAGACGGGATCTATGTAGATCTTATCTCTGGAGAACCGCTTTTTAGTTCTATAGATAAATATAAGTCCGGAACAGGGTGGCCCAGTTTCACCAAACCACTGGTCCCGGAAAATATTGTAGAAAAGGAGGATAATAAATTACTCACTAAAAGAACAGAGATCAGGAGTAAGGCCGGAGATGCTCATTTGGGACATCTGTTTAATGACGGGCCAGAACCTGCAGGTCTGAGGTATTGCCTGAATTCAGCATCCCTTAGATTCATCCCTGTAGAAGACCTGGAAAAAGAAGGCTATGGGGAATTTAAGAAATTATTTAAAGATAAGTAGCCTTAAATCATATATTATTTAGGAGTATGTGGTGTAAATGGAGGCGTTACCTGATTAACTGCTGAAGTAGAAATAGTAGACATTCCTATGGGAGTTGTATTTCTATCTGATTCTATGGAAGGGTCTGAAGTACCATGTTCTAAATCTTCAGCAGTTTCTACACTCATACCAAAGGCAGTCATAAAAGAATCTGAAAGGTTATCCGGTGCGATAGCAGATGGAGTAGTAGAGTTTACTTTTTCCTGACCGTTTACCAAAATATTCATAAGAACAATAAAAGTAATGATTAAAAAAATCTTTTTCATAATAATTACCCCCTCTTATAAACTAAAAAATATTAAGCCTCTTGCCGATACACTAAAACAAATTAACAGGACCTTCTTTTTCTCTCACTTTTTTTACAAATTATAATAAAATTGATCTCTGTAGGAATTATTTATGCCAATGTGTTTTTATTAATTATTTTGGCAATATATGGATAATTTCCTTTTTTTTTTGGATATTGACACTATCTACCACTCTTACCTTGAATAAACATGGGAAAAGTGTTAAAATGAAAAAAAATATTGGGAGGTAATAAGATGAACAAATTTGAAAAATTTTGCAGCGGTGGAGGCTGAACTTCTAAAATAGGACCGGGTGTTCTATCTGAAGTGTTGGCTCATATTCCAAAAGTATACGACGAAAATCTGCTTATCGGGTTCGATAGTGCTGATGACGCTGCAGTATATAAGGTGAGTAAGGATATGGCCTTAATTCAAACGTTAGACTTTTTTACTCCCATAGTTGAAGATCCATATACATATGGAAAGATAGCAGCAGCTAACTCTCTCAGTGATGTATATGCAATGGGTGGAGATGTTCTTACAGCATTGAATATAGTCTGTTTCCCGGAAAAATTAGATCCTAATATCTTGGGAGAAATTTTACGTGGCGGAGCTGAAAAAGTAAAGGAATCAGGTGGAATCTTAAGTGGAGGACATTCTGTCAACGATGAAAATCCAAAATATGGATTATCTGTTACAGGAGTGGTTCACCCTGATAAGGTAATAGCCAATAATACATGTAAGGCAGGAGATAAGTTAATCCTGACTAAACCCCTTGGGATCGGTATAGTGACTACAGCTCATAATGTAGGAGAAGCCAACGAACGTTCTTATAAGGAAGCGATAAAACTTATGGAAACACTGAATAAATATTCAGCTGAAAAGATGAAGAAATATGAGATAAATGGATGTACAGATGTAACTGGGTTTGGTTTTTTAGGACATCTATCTGAGATGTTAAATGATGAAATCAGTATAGTGGTAGACAGTAAAAAAGTACCTTATATTGAGGAAGCCTATGAATATGCAGAAGAATTTCTGATTACCTCTGCCGGACAAAAAAATAGAAAACATCTGGGAGATAAAGTAGTTTTAGAGGGAGTTCCATTTCCTATGGAGGAGATATTATTTGATCCGCAGACTTCGGGAGGATTACTCATAAGTGTAGCAGGTGAAGATGCAGACAAACTTTTAGCTGACTTAGAGGAACTGGATATAAAATCCAGCCTTATAGGTGAAGTCGTGAAAAAAAGTACGTTTAGAATGAAAGTTATATAGGGAATAAAGGGGGATTTAAAAAGTGAAAAGATTATTATCTAATCTACCAAAAGTAGATGAATTTTTAATAAGTGAAAAATTAGAAGCATATAAAGACAGTGTTCCGTATAATATTTTAATCAAATCTATTAGGGAAGGAATTTCATTCTACAGGGAAGAGATCTTAAATCAAAGATTTACTGATATGGAGATAGCCAAGGAAGATCTTAAGTTGGAGATTACCAATAAGATAATAAAATTAATTGAATCAAAGAATCAATTAAACCTTAAAAGGGTAATAAATGCAACAGGAACGATCATTCATACTAACTTAGGAAGGTCTAAGTTAATAGAGAGTAGTGTAAAAAACATAGTAAATATAGCCAGCAACTATAATAATTTGGAATATGATATACCTTCCGGTAAGAGGGGGAGCAGATATTCCCATATTGAAAAATTAATCTGTGATATAACAGGAGCAGAGGGAGCCCTTGTGGTAAACAACAATGCAGCAGCAGTATTATTAGTTTTAGATACATTGACTAAGGGCAGCGAAGTAGTAGTATCCAGGGGGGAATTGGTAGAGATAGGTGGATCCTTTAGAATTCCTGCTATAATGGAATATAGCGGTTCTAAGCTTATAGAGGTAGGAACAACCAATAGAACTCATAAAAAGGATTATTTAGAGGCTATAACACCTGAAACCAAAGCACTTCTAAAAGTACATACTTCTAACTACAAGATTATGGGATTTACTAAGGAAGTAAAAAATGAAGAGCTATCTAAGATGGCCAGAGATAAAAAATTGATCTCCATCGAAGATTTAGGCAGCGGGGTATTGATCGACTTCGCTAAATATGGGTATAAGAAGGAACCTACAGTTCAAGAGAGTCTGAAATCCGGTATAGATGTAGTTACATTTAGTGGGGATAAACTTTTAGGAGGACCTCAGGCTGGAATCATAGTTGGAAAAAAACAGTATATTGAAAAAATGAAAAGAAATAATCTTTTACGTACTTTAAGAGTCAGTAAGTTAACTATAGCTGCCTTGGAAGTTACTTTGAGGGAGTACTTGGATGAAGGGGAAGCTGTAAAGAATATTCCAACCCTTAGAATGATATTAGAGGGGACAGATGAGGTCAAAAAAAGAGCTCATACTTTATATGAGAAGTTAAAAACTTTAGAAACTCTGGAAGCGGATCTGGTTGAAACCAATGCAATGATCGGAGGAGGATCCATGCCTACAGAACTTATGGATAGTTTCGGGGTAGCGATATCTTATAAAGGTCACAGCATTGTTAAATTAGAAAGAGTTCTTCGAAATAATCCACTATCTATAGTTGGTAGAATTCAAGGTGGAAAACTGGTTTTAGATTGTAAAACTTTGAATGAAAACGATATGGACAGCATTTATGAAATCTTAAGTAAAGGAATTGATAAAATATGAGTATAGTAATTGGAACGGCAGGGCATATAGACCATGGTAAAACTACGTTGATAAAAAACCTTACAGGGGTAGATACCGACAGGTTACCTGAGGAGAAAAAGAGGGGAATTTCCATAGATTTAGGATTTAGTTACCTCAATCTAAAGGGAGAAAAAGTAGGAATAATAGATGTTCCAGGACATGAGAAGTTTGTAAAAAATATGATGGCAGGAGCTACAGGGATAGACATAGTTATGTTGGTAGTAGCTGCCGATGACGGAATAATGCCCCAGACTCGTGAGCATTTTGATATAGTCAGACTTTTGGGAATCCATCACGGAGTTGTAGTTATCACTAAGTGTGATAAGGCAAGTAAAGAAAGGGTGCAGGAAGTAAGACACCAGATAGAAGAGGAGTTAAGCGGAAGTTTTTTAAGCGGAGCTCCTATGATCGAAACTTCTATAGATAATCCGGATTCTTACCAAGAGGTAAGGGATTCATTGAGTGACTTAGTAAAGACTATCAAAGGTGAGGAACAGGAAAAAATAGTTTTCAGGATGTCGGTGGACAGATCATTTAGTGTAAAGGGATTTGGAACTGTAATCACAGGAACATCCCAGGGAAAAGACTTAAAAGTAGGAGATTCACTACAGATATATCCAGGTGACAGGGTAGCCAAGGTCAGAGGGATACAAAACCATGGTATAAGTGTGGATACTCTCAGTGCAGGAAACAGATGTGCTATAAACCTAGCAGGAATAGACAAGGAAGATATAAAGAGGGGAAGTGTAGTAGCTACTCCTAACTCTCTTTCTGTAACGAGACTTATGGATGTAGAGATAAATTATCTGTCTTCTAACAGCAAGGTTCTAAAGAACAACCAAAGGGTTAGATTTCATCATGGAACCAAGGAGATCATCTGCCGTATAAAGTTACTGGATAAGCAGGAATTAAAAGCCGGGGACAGCGGTTATGCCCAATTGATCTTGGAAAAGGAATTGGTAGGATTTACCGGAGATTTAGGTATACTTCGTAATTATTCACCTATGTTTACCATTGGAGGAGTAACTATCTTAAATCCATTGGCTACAAAGGCTAAGAGATTCGATGAAAAATTAATTGAAACATTAAAGGGCGGGAAGAGTGACAACAGTGTCAAACTATCCAGTGCAATTGAGGAATTAAGCTCTAAATACCCGACTTTTGAAGATATAAAATTAAACTTTGGAAGTGCTGAAGATATCACTGAATCTCTGAAAAAGCTGGTTAAAAATAAGGAAGTTTTAGAATTAACAGCTTTAAGTGAAACAGTGTATATGCATAAAAATTTCTTAGATGCTAAAAAAGAGGAGCTTTTAGCCATCTTAGAGGAATTCCACAGTAAAAATCCGCTTCTGATAGGAGAAAATACTTCTACTATTAGAAATAAGATCTTTTCTAAAAAGTTTAAAAATAAAAATTATTTAGAAGTTTTATCAAAATTAGAGGATGATAAAGTTATCAAAGTAAATTCAAGTTTAGTTTCCCTCTTTGATTTTGAGATAAAGTTAAGTAAAAATCAGGAAAAAATTAAAGAGATGATTTTAAAAACTTATAAGAATAATGGCTATAAACCTCCTAAATATGAGGAACTGACTAAATTGGCCGGTGATCCCAAGGAACTGAAGAGAGTCTTTGATATGATGGTGTTGTTAGGAAAATTAAAGTTCATAGAAAAGGATGTATTCCTTTTGGAATCAGATTATAATAATCTAATGATGGTAATAAATAAGTTGGGAGAAGGTGGCAGGGAGATAGCCCTTCCTGACGTTAAAGCCAAGATAGAGACCAGCAGAAAATATCTGGTTGCCTACTTAGAGCATTTGGATAAGGTAGGAGTAACTAAGAGGATAGATAACGCAAGGGTTCTTGTATAGATATTAGTTTCGCTGTGAGCGATAAGGGGGATTAATTTTGATAAAAATAGATGCAATGGGAATGGCTTGTCCATTACCTGTAATTCAAACAAAAAAAGCGTTAAGAAATATAGAGGAAAACGGCAGTGTGGAAACTATGGTGGACAATGAAGCTTCCATGGAAAATCTACTGAAGATGGCTAAAGAGATGGGCTTAGAATCTACTAATGAAAAAGTAGAGGATCACAAGTACAGGGTAGTAATCACTAAGGGCGAAGGTGGAATAGCTGTTGATTCAAATGATGCGGCATCAAATGAAAAGATGGTTATAGCGGTCTCTTCAGATAAGATGGGAGAAGGGATCGATGAATTAGGAGATGTACTGATGAAGGGATTTATCTATACGTTGACTGAGATGGATACTATGCCTGCTACGGTTTTATTCTATAATGGAGGAGCTAAACTGACAGTAGAAGATGCTCCTACACTGGAAGATTTAAAAACGTTAGAAAGTATGGGAGTGGAGATACTAACTTGTGGAACATGTCTTAACTACTATGATTTAGGAGCTAAATTAGCAGTAGGAGAGGTAACTAATATGTATACCATCATGGAAAGACTCCAAGGTGCCGATAAATTAATAAGACCATAGAAGATTACTCCTCTTTCTTTTTATATTTTCTCCCTACTAGGGAGAAAATAAAGTAAAGTTTAAAAGAGTAAAAAAATCTCCTGTGGTTCACATCGAAAAAAAGAGAGGATAGTATGAAAAAAACCGAAGAATTTAATCTTATCTCCTTTGAGTCCACTCATCTGGCGATAAAGAGTGCAAAATTATTAAAAGAAGTAGATTTAGAT
>CAZUGM010000059.1:0-7805 GCA_964619915.1 uncultured Fusobacteriaceae bacterium
AATCTGCTTTATCTTAAAACTTGAAAAAAAATTTACAATAATGTATAATGAAGTTTACACAATATCTTAGTAAAAAAACTAACTAACTAAAGTCAAGTAAAAATAATTGATATTTTTTAGTTAAATAAAAAAAATTAAATAAGTCGAAATAGTGCTTATATAGCTCTATTTCATTATACAAGGAGAACCCATGAAAAAAATTATCGATTTATCCATTGCAATTGAAAACGAAATTGTATCCGATCCAATACCATATAAACCAAAAATTGAATATATGAAACATAAAGATACCTTTGGTCAACTTGAACCATTTTTTCCAGGACTTAAACAGGAAGACCTTCCTGATGGTGAAGCATGTGCTGTTGAAAAAATAGAATTAAATACTCATAATGGAACTCATTTGGATGCTCCGTATCACTTTCATTCCACTATGAATAACGGTAAACAATCTACAACTATAGATAAAGTTCCACTTGAATGGTGCTATCAACGGGGAGTAAAGTTAGATTTTCGTCATTTTGAAGACGGATATCTTGTGACTCCTGAGGATATTCAATCAGAATTAAATCGAATAGGAGTCACTCTTCAGCCTCTTGATATAGTAGTAATTAATACTTCTGCTGGAGCTGCATATGGTCAGGATAATTTTATCCATAAAGGATGCGGTGTTGGAAAAGCAGGAACTCTCTGGCTTCTCGAACAGGGAATCAAAATTACTGGAACAGATGCATGGAGCTGGGATGCACCGTTTTTTTATACTGCAAAAAAATATGCCGAAACTGGAGATGCTTCACTGATCTGGGAAGGACATAAAACAGGAAAAGATATGGAGTACTGCCACCTTGAAAAACTTCAAAATCTCGATCAGCTTCCTGCTACAGGATTTAGTATTTCTTGTTTTCCTGTAAAGATTAAAAACGCTTCTGCAGGATGGACAAGGGCTGTAGCAATAATGGACTAACTAAATTATTTTTATTTATTTAAAATTTCTCCTTAGATTTTGAGAAAAAGGTCTAAAAGACAGATAAGTCCCTCTTTTATTTATCGGTAATATTGGGATAGGGATAAATAATTTAATTAATAAAACACTAAAGATCCACTAGAAATGGCAAAAGCTTTTCTAGTGGATCTTTTTTAGGTCTTAAAATAATAAACTAGAGATTAGGAACAGAATAAAAATCATTAAAATTCCAGCTAATCCTTATGAATTTAACTAAAAGCAAAAGCTATAACACCTATACCCAACGAGTAGAAAACACTAGGTACAAATACCTTCCTGATTACTATCCCTTCCTTACCGGAAAGCCCAACAACAGTACAGGCAGCTACAACTACATTGACACAAATTATATGACCTACCCCTGCTCCAAGAGTTTGTTCAGCAAGTATTAGTGTAGGGTTTAAATTTATTATATTGGCCACATCATGCTGAATAGCTCCAAAGGTAAGGTTCGACACTGTTCCGCTTCCAGAGATAAAGGTTCCGAGCATCCCTATAAATGGAGCGATAAAGATCCAGGATCCTGCAAATGAAGAACTCATTGTAGTAGCTATATATTGTGGCATCGACGCATAACCAAGACCATTCATCCAGGAATTTGAAAATATCTGTACCAGAGCCAA
This sequence comes from uncultured Fusobacteriaceae bacterium, assembly GCA_964619915.1. Lineage (GTDB taxonomy): Bacteria > Fusobacteriota > Fusobacteriia > Fusobacteriales > Fusobacteriaceae > Psychrilyobacter. The sequence continues at coordinate 1,624 of CAZUGM010000059.1, forward strand.
TGTGGGAAATAGTATTAATGTAGTATTTTTTACCTGACCAAATGAAGTGGAACAGGCTCTGTTAAATGAATTAATGTTTGAATTTTGAATGAATATAGTTAAAAGTGCTATTAGTATCAATACCGTTCCTGGAGAATATAGCAGAGACCATTTACCTGAGATTTGCTCAAATCCCATTATATTTTTCCAAGAAAGGTCTATAGCTGAAATTGTAAACTTTTTAACAGCTGGGAATATTCTAGTAGCCAGCAGAGTAACAACTACAAGGATATACGGAACCCAAGCTTTAAATAGTGACATCTCTTCCTTAGAACTTTCTTCTTCTACCTTTGCATCTTCATCTAAAGCTTCTATCCATACATGCTTAGGAATTAAAAACTTCATCTTACAAGTGACAGTAGCTACAAAAAGTCCAGTAATAGGAGCAAGGATAGAAACAAATTCAGGACCCACAAGGTTTGCATAGAAGTATGCTGAGAGTGTATAAGATAGACCTATTAAGATAGACCAAGGAGCCATCTCAATAATAGACTTCATCTTGTTCTTTTTACCAAAGGAAAGTACTAACACAGTTACTAGAAGTAGAGGAATAAAGGTACCAAGAAAGATATCCAGCTTAGTTATCAATATCGCGATGTCACCAAAATCTTTTATGTTTAACTCTGAAAGGTTACTAAGTCCTACAAAAATTGGAGTTCCAACAGCTCCAAATGGAACAGGAGTACTGTTTGAAATAAGCACCAATATTGCTGCAGTTAACGGCTGAAATCCTAATGCCACCATTAAAGCACCAACAACAGCAACAGGAGCACCAAACCCAGAAACTCCTTCCAGCAGAGCACCAAATAAAAATGCCAGTATTATAGCTAAAACTCTCATATCTTCAGAAAGGGCTTTAAACCCTTTGTTTAATCTTGTGATAGCACCTGTATTTTTCAGCATATTTAAAAGAACCATAGCACCAAATAGTATAAGAAGTATAGTCAGTGCTTTATGGATCCCTTGAAGTGATGAAGCGACCAGGACACTAAATTCCATGTTCCAAACAAAGTATGCACCTAAAAGTAAGATTGCATAACTCCATAGCATCCCTTTTTTAGCAGGCATCTTTAAGATAACTAAAAATAACAAGGGAAAGACCACAGCAATTAGGGCTGTTAATAATAACATATATTCCTCCTTTTCATAAAAAAAATTCTATAAAAAAATACCCCCATCTATAGATGGTGATGGGAGTATTTATGTTTGATAGTAAAACCTTTAAATAAAATGGCTACTACTGAAACTATTGACAAACCTTTCCAGGGTTTAGAATATTTTTTGGATCAAATGACTCTTTTATACCAACCATTAAATTAAGGTGTCCTCCATTATACTGATCGAACATATATCCCTTCTTAGCGAATCCAATTCCATGCTCTCCAGATACCAAACCTCCTAATTCTAAGGATTTTTCATACATTTTTTTAAAGACATCCTCTCTTTTTTTGTTCCATAGATCCACATCCATATTATCTTTACAGATATAAACATGTAGATTTCCGTCTCCTGCATGACCAAAACTAGGTATTCTGATATCAAATTCCTTGGCTAAAACTTTTGTATATTTAATAAATTCTGCTACATTATTTCTAGGAACCACTACATCACATTCATCCATTTCATCTGTTGATCCATGGATAGCTTCTAAAAATGCTCCTCTGGCTGACCAGACAGCTTCCTTTCTTTCCTCTGTATCCACTAAGTAAGCATCCAAAGCTCCTATTTCCAGACACAGGTCAGCTACTTTTTCATAGTCTTTCTCTACCTGTTCCTTTGAGTTTCCATCAAAAGTTAATAAAAGATAGGAATCACTGGATTTATCCGGGAATATCTTCCCTAAATATTCTTCTGCAGCAAAGATTACTTCTCTTTGTAAAAACTCGATAGCTGTAGGTATAGCTTTAGACTTTATAATACTCGGCACTGCATCGATGGCAGTATTCAGATCTTCAAATGGAACCAATAGACTTATCGTATGCTTAGGAAGAGGAATCAATTTTAAGATTACCTTTGTGATAATCCCCAGAGTTCCTTCAGAACCTATGATCAAATCTTTGATACTATAACCAGAAGAGTTTTTTACTACTTTTCCACCCACTTCAATAATTTCTCCAGTAGGAAGAACAACTTCTAATCCCCTTACATAATCCCTGGTTACACCATATTTTACAGCTCTCATTCCACCTGCATTGGTACTTATATTTCCTCCGATTGTTGCACTTTTTTCCCCTGGATCTGGAGGATAGAAAAAGTCATTCTCTTCTACATATTTACTTATCTCCATAAGCAATACTCCCGGTTCCAGTGTCAGAGTCAGGTTTTCCTCGTCCAATTCCAAGATCTTATTCATACCTGTAGTCTCAATAACTATCCCTCCATAGAGAGGAACGCAAGCTCCTACAAGTCCAGTTCCAGATCCTCTGGCAGTTACAGGAATATGATTTTCATAGGCATATTTCATAATATCTGAAATTTCTTTAGTGGAACAAGCCTTTACCAGTATATCCGGCATCTTTTCTATCCCGCCTAACTCATCGTGGGAATAATCCGGATTGATATCATTTTTAAAGAGTACTCTTTCGGCATCTCCAATTAACTTTTTTATATTTTCAAAATCATTCATATCTATTTCTTTGTATTTATTCTGCATCTTAATCCTCCATTTAAAAAGTAATTCTTCTGTCTTTTTTTATTTCTTCTGTCAATTTTGGAATGACATTGTATAAATCTCCTACAATTCCATAATGTGCTACATCAAAGATTGAAGCCTGTTCATCTGTGTTTACAGCAACTATTGTTTCAGCTCCATTCATTCCTGCAGTAAATTGAACCGCTCCATGGATTCCAAATGCAAATAATAATCTTGGTTTTACAGTTCTTCCACTGAGTCCAACCTGTAATTTGTTGCTTAGCCATCCGCACTCGATAAGTGGTCTGGTACAAGCTATTTTCCCATCTACAAGTTCTGCAAACTCCTTAATCATCTCAATATCTTCCTCTTTTTTTACCCCTCTTCCAATAGCAACAATTACCTCAGCATCAGCTATAGATACTTCCTTATCTTTTTTTACTATATCTAAAACTTGAATTCCTGAATTTAATTTTTTTACATCGATCTCATGATCTATTATTTTTCCATTTTTTTCTGCCGTTCTTTCAGGAGCATCAAAGATCTTAGCTCTTACTGTACATAACTGAGGTCTGTGTCTTTCTGTAACTATCTGTGCCATTATATTTCCACCAAATGCAGGTCTTATTTGTACTAAATCTGTATTGGGTTTCATCTTTAAGATCGTACAATCTGCAGTAAGTCCAGTTCTGAATCTTGCTGCTATCCTAGGAGCTAGAGATCTCCCCAATGTAGTTGCTCCTACTAATATCGATGATGGTTTTTTCTTTTCGATATAGTCAGCAAATACCTCTGTATAATTTTGAACTTTAAAATGCTCTAACTCTTTGTAGTCATAAACATGGATTTCATCTAATCCATAATGCTCTAATTCTTCTGCTATTTCTTTTACATCTGAACCGATTAAAACTGCCTGAACCGGATGACTGATTATCCCTGCTAATTCTTTGGCTTTCCCTATCAATTCTAAAGATACCGGGTTTATTACACCATGAAAATGATCTATATAAACAGTTATCCCGTTCCATAATTTTTTATTCACACTTGTTACAGTTTCATCTTCTACAAACTCTACGCTTCCATTACCATTTTTAACACAGAGTTTACACATCTTACATCCGGAATTTATATATGTCTTACCATCTTTTTCTTCGATTGCATTAAAGGGACATAGTTCTATCAATTCCATCATTTTTTTATGATTTATTTTATCGTGATTTATAACTAATTGAGCCATTTTAACCTCCTAAATAACTTTTCTTTCTTTCAATTTACCAAATAATTCAACCGCAGCTCCGTCCCCTGAAAACATCTCTTTATCTGCATTTTTAGGAGGATTAAATATTCTTTCTACCTGAGTTGGTGATCCATTTAAACCATATTTTTTTTCATCTTTATCATCTAAGTCATCAAAAGTTAAAACTTTTATCTCTCTACCAGCTGTTTCTAATTTATTTTTATAGGATGGTAATCTAGGAGAATAGATCCCCTTTTCCACCGTAATTAAACATGGATAACCGATAGTTTGTATCTCTATAGTCTCTCCCATATCCGCTTCCACAGTAAGATTTTCTGGAGTTACTTCCAATATTTTACTTATATTTGAAATATGAGGTATGGATAAATATTCTGCCATCTCCGGTCCTACCTGAGCTGTATCTCCGTCGGTAGTTTGTTTACCGCAGATTATCAGATCTATATCTCCCATTGCTTTTAATCCCTGTGCTAACGCATAAGATGTTGCCAATACATCGGCACCGGCAAACTTCCTGTCGGAAAGTAATACACCTGTATCCACTCCCATAGAAAATGATTCTTTAATTACAGCTTTAGCTTGGGGAGGCCCCATAGATAGGACTCCTATCTCACTACTAACCTGATTTTTTATTTGAAATGCAGATTCCAAAGCATAGAGATCATATGGATTTATCTTAGAATCGACACCATCTCTCAATAGTACTCCTGTAACAGGATCAACTTGAACATTTGTACCACCGGGTACTTGTTTTATACAAACGGCAATTTTCATATTTTATCCTCCTTGTATTTTAAATTGGTATGACCAATTTTTTGTGTAAAAATTAAAAACAAATAATCTTCATTTGCTTCCTTTAAGAGGTTACTTTAATTTTCATCTATATGTCAATAAAGTTAATTTTTTATTTATATGTCTTTTCCAAATACAGACACCAATATTAAATAAGTACACTTTCTTCCCCTTAAAAAACTCTGTTTTAAGTAAAGTTTAGCCCAATAAAAACAAAAACGTACTAAAGCAGAAAATTCAAAAAAAATATTATTTTAGTTACCATCGGCTTGTAAATTATTATTTTCACATTATTTAATCCTTAAAAAACAAAAAAGACCTCTATAATAAAGGTCTTTTCTTCCCAATATTTTATTTTGACAATTAATCTAAATCTAACAAACTTTTATCTATATCATCAAAATGTCTTCTTAAACTTTCTTTCGTCCCTTCCACATCTCTATTTTTCAAGGCCTGTAAAATCCTCTTATGGTCTAAGTCTATTTTTTCCTTTCCAAATTTTTCTAAAACCATGTCTCTGGAAGCCGTTATTGATTCTTCCAATAATTCAGATATGGCAGAAATAATTGTGGTCAATAAAATATTTTTGGAAAAAGACATCATTAAAAGATGAAAATCCCTGTCTAAATCAGCCAATTTTTCAATATCATTACAGTCTAACATCTTTTCATAAATTTTTTCAACCTGCTGTATCTCCTCCAAAGTTACCCTCTTAACCATAAACTCAACATTGGACAGCTCCAACATCTTTCTCAGTTCAATAACGTCTCTTATTTTTCCATTTTGTAATTCAAAAGCCAGGGATAATGGATTACATAACATATTTTTAAAATCATTGGTGATATAGTTTCCGCCGCCTCTTTTACTTTCGATCAAACCGATTATTTCCAATATTTTGATTCCTTCCCTTACCGATGACCTCCCAATATTTAAATGCTCAGCCAGAGTACGTTCAGGATATATCTGGGATCCATTTTTTAAATTCCCTGATTTTATTTCCTGTTTTATATGTCTTATTAATTTATAAAATTTTCTTTCTTCCATTTATCTCTCCTCTTCCCCTTTTTTTTCCTTTAGTTATTTTATCAACCTTTATAAAAAAAGACAAATTTAAAAAGTACTTATCTAACTGTAAAGAAATAGTCATACGAGTCATTCTGTATAATATCAAAAAAAAAGATCTCACTATAGGCAATAGTGAGATCTATATATATACCTTTTTAATTTTCCTCAAAAATTCTTTCAAAATTTTTATGTTTTTTCATAAAAATATTAACTATTCTAGGATCAAAATGTTTTCCGCTTTCAGATCTTATTATCTCCACAGATTTTTCATGGGTAAATGCTTTTTTATAAACCCTTTCCTGCCGTAAGGCATCATACACATCTGCTAAAGCCACTATTCTGGCTTCGATTGGAATTTCCTCTCCTTCCAGTCCTTTCCCATACCCCAAACCATTCCAT
>CAZUGM010000059.1:7889-10417 GCA_964619915.1 uncultured Fusobacteriaceae bacterium
TCCCATACCCCAAGCCATTCCATTTTTCATGGTGATATCTGATTATGTTTAAGGCTAGGGGACTGATTTCCAGATCCTTCATAAGATTATATCCAATCTCCACATGATTTTTTATTGTTTCAAACTCTTCCTCTGTCAGTTTTCCTGGTTTTTTTAATATATTATCAGATATCCCTATCTTTCCTATATCATGAAGTGAAGCATACAGCCCTATTTCATTTACAAAAGAACTTGACATCTTAAGCTCCTCGGCCAACAATTCTGAATATTGGTTTAACCGTTTTATATGGGCACCTGTATCTTCATCATTGAAGGAATTGGCATTCTCCAGTGTTTCCACCAGACCAATAGTTAAATTTTTTAACCTCAGAGAAATATTTTTAAATTTTCTTAAATAATTATAGATGAAACTCAATAAGATGATTGAAATTACCGAAATAACTATGGAAATTTTATAATCTTTTGCTATTTCTATTTTTTTTATAAAAAATTCATTTTTACTGTCATTTATTCTATAGGAAAATTCATTGTTCAATGAATTTATTAGATAGTAGAGGGTCTTATTTTTTTTAGGTATTCCAAAACTTAATTCTAATTTATCCTGGATAGTTCCTGCAACCTTTAAATTTATTACACTGTATAATTTTGAAAAATAATCTATTTGCTGCAATTCCCCTATTAAAATATCGACTTTTTTAGAACTCACTGCTGCCAATACTTCTCCTATATTTTTAAACCTTACTAAATTATTACCCAATCCTTTATATAAAAGATATCTTTCAATAAAAGAATTTTTTACTACAGCAATACGATATTTTTTTAAGTTATCAAAATATGGGATATACCCCTGATTATTCACATTGAAAATTAATAGGGGCATCTGGGTATAGGGTTCCGTTATAAGGATCTCTTCATTTTCAGGTATTAACTCCTCCCCATTGACACTCAATATAAATGGATCTACGTCAAACTCAGAAGCTGTATTTTCTCTTTGGAATTCTATTTCTAATCCCGATATTCTATTGATCTCATGGAAATAATTTTTTAAAAATCCTTCTGGAATATTGTTTCTATTAATATAATAAAGCTGGGGAAAATCTTCAAAAGAAGGAACTGAGACATTTATCTTTTCATTATTCTCAATATATTTCTCTATTTTTTTAGAAATTTCCAACTTATTTTTTGTATAATTTAATGATTCCTCATGAAAAAACTCCATTTTCAGATCTTTATCATTAAAAATTCTTTCGATTATATCTATTAGAGGGTGAAATTCTGCCTTTCCCCCAATGTAATAATCGGTCTTAAGAGCATGCGAAAGATAGTTTATTTTAGCCTCAGTTTTTGGATTTTCAATTAAATATCTTAATCCATCCTGATAATCTTCCATATAAATATCTGCTTCTTCCGATAAAATTGCATTCATGGCTTCTTTTTTAGTAGGCTTAAAAATAAGATCTACTTCTTTCCCGTATTTTTTCAAAATTTTATCCTTTATCAGATCATCTTCCATACAAACAATTTTTCCTCTAAAATCATCTTCTTTAAAATCGATAGAAGGATAATCTTTTCTAGTTATCATAACACCATCTAATTCAACAGGAGTATCCATATAGTTATACTCTTCATCATTTCTTTTATAGTCCTCCACTCCCATCACTATATCAGGAACTCCTAAATCTATAAAATTTTCAAAAATTTCAGTCTCTTCCTCAATTATTTTAAAATTTAATCCTGTATTTCCCTCCAATAATTTAATTAGATTTGGAAAGAATCCTTTTCTCTGACTATCTGAACGATAATTTAATACCCCTCTATCTTTATCCAAATAAATCGTTATCTTTTTATTTTTATTTGCTGCAATCCATTCTTTTTCATCTTTATTTAATTTGATTTTTAAATCCTCCATTCCATAAATGGAAAAACTAAAGAAAATAAAAATTAAACACAATAACTTATACATAAAAACCCCTTTTTTATCCCTCTTTTTTATTCATTGTTGATATTTCACGGTAACTGAATTTCTATAGATATAAAAAAATTCAACTTACTCTTAAAATTAAGCAAATAAAAAAGAGGCTACATTGTATTTATACAAATAGCATACCTCTAAAAAAGATGTGGTAACTGGCTGTCATATCCTAAATAGACTTAGACCCTTTAGTTTTGCGTCACAGGATTTTTCCTGGTTTGCCTTTTTCAGAATTATTCTTTTATTATATATTTTTTTATCCTTAAACAAAATATTATAACTTTGATATCATAATAACAGAATTGATTAAAAACTTCAATCTATCCCTTTAAAATATAAGATAATTATAGTTTTAAAAGACTAATTAGGATCAAGCTGATTATATAATTCTAAAATTAATTTTTTTTAATTTGATTTTAAATTTTAAAAATGCTATTCTTAACAAGGTAAATATTTAAATATTAGAATAAGAAAATGGCAAACTTTGGGAAACCTTGGGACGCAAAGCTATAGGGCCTGTAAAATGGCAGCCAGTTACCTGGAGTTTTAATGCTTT
>CAZUGM010000060.1:0-10413 GCA_964619915.1 uncultured Fusobacteriaceae bacterium
AATATCACCTCCATAGGTAGCTGCAACCGGTGCTCAGGAGATCTATAAATCCGTCAAAAACTTCACTCTTATTTAAAATATAGCATATATTCACTAAATATATTTATATATTTATTCCTTTCAAAAGAAATTATTTTTTAAAGTTTTATTTTAAATAATAATACAGTTTTATACTTTTAATATAAAGGGATTGATTGCTCAACCCCTTCAATTATAATCTATAAAATTTCATTTCAATAGTTTTCACCATAGTTGAAAATTAGTTTAACTATTTTTCACTATAATGAGTATGAAAGTCCTAAAGCTACATAACCTTGTGCTCCAACGTTGCTTGTGTGAACTTTAAAGTCATCTGCTGTTGTTACACCAACTGTACCATATGTACTGAAGTTGTTTGTCCAGTTATGATTTAATTCTACGAATGTCTCTGTATTCACGATAGTTGAGTCAGTATGCTCTTGATTATCTTGATGATTGTACTTAACAGGTGTTATACTCGCTTCTGTATGGAAATCCAATGTAGTAGCTTCATCAGCTGACGTATATAAGTTATAGTCATAGTATAAACCTAGGTATAATGCTGATTCTGTAGCATCTCCACTAGTAGTAGTTACAGTTCCGAAAACTTCTACCTCTGTAGAGAAACCATACCCTAAAGTCCATCCCATATCTACATCATATGCGAATCTTTGAACATCATCAGAGTTATGAGCAATTACTACATCTCCCTCTTTAATATCTCTTCCTTCAGTATATCTTGTGTATAAATACTCTATACTTGCATCTGCATAATCTGCACCTATATAGCTTGAGAAGTCAACAACTGGTCTGTATGAATAAGTTCCCGCATTAGATCCTGATTTATACATTCTTACCCTTTGGCTTAATCCTAATTCTGTATCTCCGATTTTCCCATTGTCATAAGTCATGTCAAATCTGAAGTTATCATCTGACTTTTGGTTTTTCCCTGGATAATCTATATATGTTCTTGTTCTTAAAGCCACAGATAACTTATCTGTTAAGTCTAATCCGATGGCATTTTCTAATCTCATTTGTCTGTCATCTGCTGATTCAGTATCAGTATAAGCTTTAAATCCTTGATTCCAATATCCTGTGATATCTTCCTTTGGTGCCATTACATCTTTAAATGTATCTAAAAAGTCTCTTGTTCCCTCTGCTGCAAACGTTGTAGCTCCTAATGCTAAGATTCCCGCTAATAATAATATTTTCTTGTTCATGAATTTCCTCCCTAAAAGTAATTTAAAATTTGTGTTTAAAATTTCTTCCCTAGTTTCCAGATTAACCGGTATTCCCAGCAAATTCTTACTACCAGTTTAGATTAGTAGCTTCTAATAGTCAATAGCCCATCACTACCAAGGGTCCAAAAGAGAACTATCATTCTATTATATATCCAGTAGAAATAATAATAACAATAAAAATAAAAAGTTTAAAATTAATAATTAATAATTTTTAATATCAATATTTTGAATAAAATTGTTCAGAAATCATCAAAAAATAATTGTTTTCGAACGAAAAGAAAGGACAGGAAAACACGAATCAAAATCAAGTCCCAAATAAATAAACAAAACTCCTTATCACACACACAATTCTGAAAATTAATCCTACACAATTAATCACAATAAAATATTCATAAAGTAGATATATCCATTCATAATTGGGTTATTTTCCCTTTGAAAGCTGTCCGGTATAAATCTATACCCGATATATGGTATAATCTAAGAAAAAATGGAGGTATAGTTTATGAAAGGTATTGTTATCTTGGGCCCTACCGCTGTAGGGAAAACAAGTTTATCTATAAAACTGGCAAAAAAATTAAAGACAGAGATAATCTCAGCTGATTCAGCTCAGGTATATACCGGCATGGATATAGGTACAGCAAAGGTCGACTCAGATGAAGCACAGGGGGTATTTCATCATATGATCGATATAGTTGAGCCCGTCAGTAAATATAATGTAGGGGAGTTTCAAAGAAGAGTTAATACCATCCTGGAAACTTTTGAAAGGGAGAAAAAAACTCCTATATTGGTCGGAGGAACAGGTTTATATATAAACTCTGTAACCAATGGTCTGGCAGAACTGCCCCAGTCAGAACCTGTACTCAGAAAGCAGTTAGACAGGAAAAGCGCTGAAGAACTATATGAAGAACTAAAAAGAATCGACCCCTCTGCAGCCAAAGATATCCACCCAAATAACAAACGTAGGGTAGGAAGGGCTGTAGAAATTTTTCATCTCACAGGAGAACCATTTTCTGTTATCAGCAAAAGAAATATCAAAAGAAATAACTTTGATTTTATCAAGATAGGTTTGGAAAGAGATAGAAATAACCTGTATGAGAGGATAAACCTGAGAGTTGACCTCATGGTAGAGGGAGGCCTTATCGAGGAGGTTAGGAAACTCTATACTATATATGGAGAAAATTTGAGAAGGATCAATGTCATAGGATATAGTGAAATTATAGATTATTTTAAAGGAGAGATAACTTTAGAAGAGGCTGTATTCCAGATAAAACAAAATTCCCGTCGATATGCTAAAAGACAATTTACGTGGTTCAAAAATGATCCCGACGTTATCTGGTTCGATGTGGAAAAAATGACCGAGGAAGAGATCTTAGAAGAAATATTGAAATTAATTGAAAAATAAAATATAATCCACCTTTAGAAAAAAAAGAGGAAAAAGTTATAAAATTAAGATTTTTTTATCATATTAAAAAAAAATAACTGGTAATTGTTAAAAAACATCTGAAAAAAGGTTATAAACCACACTAGTTGGTTGATATTTTATTTTTAGTGTGCTATCATTGTAATGATGATATTATAGGAGGATAAGATGCTGAAAAAATTAAGTTTAACTCTTATTTTACTGCTTCTACTAGGGTGTACAAATACGCCCCTAAAAAATAGTTCATCGTCTCCAAAAGAGCAGTTATTAGAGCAAAAAATTAATGACTGGGAGTTAGATGAGGCTAAGGGCTTATTTTCTCAAATGAGAACTACTCTGGATCCTAAAAAACTAGATAAATATGAAATTTTAATATCTGAAAGAGAGCAAGGGGTCAAAGACCTCGCAAATTTAATAAACGTATTAAAGACAGCTTTTTCCAAAAATCAAATTTTTATTATTGAGCGATACACTGACAGGGGAATAAAAAATAAAATAAAATTAAACGAACTAAAAAAGCTAGATTTGAGTGATGGAAACATATATACTACCAACCCAGAATTCAATAAAAATCATGCTAAAATTTTAGCTCTTATTAATTTTTACGACGAAAGCCTTTATCTAGATATTGTATTTAATTTTAAAGATGGACAATGGAAAATAATAGACTTTAGTGAAAGAGGGTGAAATATTGCAAGGCGAAGGAATCAAAATAATTGTTCCATCTTCTTTAAAAAATCTTTCTTTAATTAGAGCCCTTGTAAAAACGTATTTAATTGCAGAATCTGTATCTAAAAAAGATATTCTTAGACTTCTGACTGTTATAGATGAACTGGCAACTAATGCAATCGAACACGGATATAACTATCATAGCGGAGAGATCTCTCTCTTTATGATAAAAGAAGGTAATTTTGTAAAAATTACTGTGGAAGATTTTGGAGCTGGGTTTAACAAATTAAAAGAAAGCAAGTCTGAAGGGGGCATGGGATTAAATATAGTTAGGGGTCTTGTAGATAATCTAGAGATTAAACCTAAGAAAGTTGGAACGAAGTTTGAAATACTAAAAGAAGTTGAGGAGGAAACAAAATAATGAACTCTAATTTTGAATTAATCGAAAAGGACATTAATGGAATAAAGGTAATTAAAATCACAGGTTAACTTGATGCTATCGTAGCTCCTAAATTAAAGGAAATACTCGCTAAGTTAGTTGAAAACGAAACTTATAACTTTATAATCAACTGCGAAGAATTAAGTCATATCAACAGTTTAGCTATGGGAATTTTAAGAGGAAAACTAAGAGAAGTTAAGGGTCATGATGGTGATATAAAGCTATCAAACTTAAATGATCATATCAAAACAATTTTTGAAATGGTTGGGTTAGATGAGATATTTGAGATTTGTGCTACTGAAGAAGAGGCATTAGCTAAATTTTAATCAATATCCCAGAACATTATATTTTTTTAAAAGGGGATTTACAATATGAATACAATTATTATGATAGCAGCAGTTATAGTTGCAGCAGGGATATTTTCCTCTGTACTTTATAAAAAATCTGTTGTAGATAAAAAAATCGAAGATCTAAACAACCTTGAAAACAGCGTTGAACAGGCAAAAATCAAAGCTGCAAAAATCGAGAAAAGAGCTACCTTTGATGCTGAATCAAAGGCTAAAGAGATAACTATAAAAGCTAAAGAAACGGCATATAAGATCAAAGAAGATGCTGAAAAAGAAGTTAAATTAGCTAAAAATGAAATAAATCAAAAAGAAAACAGACTTATTAAAAGAGAGGAATCTTTAGACAGTAAGTTAGACAGAATTGAAGCAAAGACTGTAGAAATAAATAACTATGAAAAAAAGTTAAACCTTAAAGAAGAAGAGATCGAAGAATTAAAACAAAAACAAGAGATCGAATTAGAGAAAATTTCTGAATTATCTAAAGAGGACGCTAAAAACATCTTACTGGATAAATTAAAAGATGATCTTACTCATGATTCTGCTGTTATGATCAGAAGTTTTGAACATAAATTAGAGGAAGAAAAAGATAGAATGACTCAAAGAATACTATCTACCGCTATTGGAAAAGCTTCAGCGGAGTTTGTTTCCGATGCTACTGTATCTGTGGTACAGCTGCCAAACGATGAGATGAAAGGTAGAATCATAGGACGTGAAGGTAGAAATATCAGAACCATTGAATCTTTAACCGGAGTAGATGTAATCATCGACGATACTCCTGAAGCTGTAGTTTTATCATGTTTTGATGGTGTTAAGAGAGAGATCGCCAGAAGTGCACTGGAAAAATTAGTAAATGATGGAAGAATTCATCCTACAAAGATTGAAGAAGCTATTAAAAAAGCAACTAAAGAAGTGGATAAAGGTATCCGTGAAGCTGGAGAACACGCACTATTTGAACTTGGAATTACAGGAGTTCATCCTGAAGTAACTAAGGTATTAGGTAGTTTAAAATTCAGAACCAGTTATGGACAAAATGTGTTAACTCATGCTATCGAAGTAGGTCACTTAGCTGCTACATTGGCTGCTGAAATCGGAGCAGATGTAAAATTAGCTAAAAGATCTGGTTTATTCCACGATATCGGTAAGGTATTAACTCATGAAACTGAGACTTCTCATGGATTATTAGGAGCAGAGTTCCTAAGAAAATTCGGTGAAAAAGATCTAGTAGCCAATGGTGCTGAATCTCATCATCATGAAGTTGAATTCAAATGTATCGAATCTGTTTTAGTTCAGGCAGCAGATGCTATATCAGCATCTAGACCTGGTGCAAGACGTGAGACATTAAATACATATATAAAAAGATTAGAGGAATTAGAAGCTATTGCAAGTTCTTTTGAGGGTGTAGATTCATCTTATGCTATCCAAGCTGGTAGAGAGATGAGAATCATTATTAACCCTGAAATCATAAGCGATGATAAGACTACGATCTTATCCCGTGAAATAGCTAAAAAAATAGAAGAAACTATGCAATATCCTGGTCAGATCAAAGTAACTGTAGTCAGAGAAACTAGATCTGTGGAGTATGCAAAATAATTTTTCTTAGGCTGTAGATACAGCTAAAACTAAAGAAAGTTAAAAAACTTTTAAAATATAAAAATGAGCTGATCTTATCGGCTCATTTTTTATGGTAGAATTACAGTATAAATTTTATTGAAAATATGATATAATTATACATTGTAAAACAAAAGATCTGGTAGGGAAAAAATAAAAAAATAAATATTATATATAAAGAAAAGAGGGGTAAAATGAAAGTTTTAATAATAGGAGATGTAGTCGGTAAACCAGGAAGAAATATCTTGACTGACTATCTGGAAAGAAAGAAAAGTGAATACGATATGATCGTTGTCAACGGGGAAAATGCCGCTGCTGGATTTGGATTAACTGAAAAAATAGCCAAACAATTTTATGGGATCGGAGTAGATGCGATCACTTCCGGTAACCACATTTGGGACAAAAAAGAGATGGTAGAGTATCTTAAAACCGACCATAGAATTTTAAGACCATTAAACTATCCAAAGGGAGTATCCGGGGTAGGTTGGAATATCTTCACAACTCCTACAGGGGAAAAAGTAGGTGTTGTTTCATTACAGGGAAGAATCTTTATGCCGCCTATTGACTGTCCATTCCAAAGAATCACAGAAGTTTTGGATGAGATCAGAAAACAAACAACTAATATCATCGTCGATTTCCATGCTGAAGCTACATCTGAGAAGATGGCTATGGGAAGATTCCTTGACGGTAAAGTTTCGGTAGTTTTAGGAACCCATACCCATATCCAGACTTCTGACAGCAGAATCTTAGATGGCGGTACCGGGTATATTACAGATAGTGGTATGACTGGTTCTCATGACGGGATAATCGGAATGACTGTAGATTCAGTTCTTCCTAGATTTTTGACCTCCCTTCCTACCAAATTCGCTATCTGTAATGACAATGTAAGGATCAATGGTATCGAGGTAGAGTTAGATCAGTATGGAAAATGCAGCGATATCAAGAGGCTCGATATGTCTATCGAAGAGTTAGATTTTGCAGACTTTTTATAAGGAGTAAATTATGAATATATTAATTTCAAATGATGACGGCATCTATGCTGAGGGAATAAAAATTTTAGTTAATTACCTTCAGGATGCCGGGCACACAACATATGTAGTTGCTCCCCTGGAGGAACAAAGTGGTACTGGGCACGGGATTACCCTGCACCAGCCCTTGAGAGTAAAGGAAGTTTATAGAGGTGACCATCTATTTGGTCATTCTGTTTCCGGGAAACCTGCAGATACCATAAAGGTGGCATTGACCCACCTATACGATGAAAAAAATATTGATTTTGTAATCTCAGGTATAAACCGTGGGGCTAATTTAGGTACCGATCTATTTTATTCTGGAACTTTTGCTGCGGCCTCTGAGGGGACATTTTGGAGAAAAAATTCCATTGCTCTCTCCCTCATCGTAGATGGCAATGACCTGTACTTTGAGAGTGCAGGTGAATTTATAGCAGAGTATTTAAAAGATATAAAAGATGTAAAATTTCCTATTGGAACCCTTTTGAATATAAACGTTCCCAACCTTCCCACAGAGGAAATTAAAGGGATTAAATACACCAAACAGAGTAACAGGAAGTTCCAGGAAAAATTAATAGAAAGGGTAGATTCCCAGGGAAATCAGTATTTTTGGTTAGGAGGACACCCTATCAAAGGTGACCATGTGGAGAACTCGGATTTAGAAGCTATTGAAAATGGCTATATATCTATTACACCGGTAAAATTAAATTTATACGACAACGAACTAGAAGTATTACTTAAGGAAAACACTAAAAAGGAGAAATATGAAATTAATAGAAGTTAGATTAATATTTGAAGCTGATGAGCCTCAATATGTCAAAAAAGAAATAACCGATTTATTTTATGAATTCGGAGTCCAAGGACTTAAGATCGATGAACCTATGGAGAGAGATTCATTGGATTACTATAGAGATGAAAAGATCTTTTTGCAGAGAGATTATGCTGTATCGGCATATTTCCCTATAAATTTATATGTAGAAAAAAAGAAAACTCTCATTATCAATACTTTTGAAGAAAAGTTTAAAGATAGAGAGGATCTTATCTACTCATTGGATTTTTATGAATTAGATGAAGAGGATTACCAAAATTCCTGGAAAAAATACCTCTATCCTGAAAAGGTAAGTGAGAGATTCGTAGTAAAACCTACTTGGCGTGAATACGAAGCTGAAGGGGACGAGATAGTAATTGAATTAGATCCTGGAAGGGCTTTTGGTACCGGGTCTCACCCGACCACTTCCCTTTGTATCAAACAGATGGAAGAGCATATCCATGAAGGAGATTCTGTTATAGATGTCGGTACCGGATCTGGAATACTCATGGTGGCAGCCGATAAATTAGGGGCATCTGAGGTATGGGGTGTTGATATCGATCCTCTGGCTGTAGAGGTAGCCAAAGAAAATTTAGAGTTGAATAAAGTCGACATGGACAGGATCAAATTATTCAAAGGTGACTTGGTCAAAGTTGTAGAAGATAAAAAATTTGATGTAGTGGTGGCTAACATCTTAGCCGATGTAATCTTACTCCTGCTAAACGATATGTCTACAGTTGTAAAAAAAGGCGGTCTTATGATCCTATCTGGAATAATTGAAGATAAAGCTGATGAAATAAAGAGAAGAATAATTTCATTGGGATACGAAGTTATTTCAGAAACAAAAGATAAAGAGTGGGTAAGTTTTACTGCCAAAGCGTAATGATAAACGGAGGTTTTAATTTTGAGTAATATAGTAAAAAAATGTAACGGTTGTGGTATTGAACTACAGAGTGAAGATAAAAATAAACAGGGTTATGTCCCTAAAGAGATGTTAAAAGGAAAAAAAAGTGCAACCTGCCAAAGATGTTTTAAACTGACTAACTATGGGGACTTTATTCCTATGGAGATGACTGCTGAAGATTATAGAAGAGAGGTTCAGCGTTCTGCTAAAGGTGCTAAGATAGTCTTACCTGTATTTGATATCATTGATTTCGAAGGAT
Organism: uncultured Fusobacteriaceae bacterium; assembly: GCA_964619915.1. Lineage (GTDB taxonomy): Bacteria > Fusobacteriota > Fusobacteriia > Fusobacteriales > Fusobacteriaceae > Psychrilyobacter. Next base: position 8,721 of record CAZUGM010000060.1, read on the forward strand.
CATTTGATGACGAAATATTGGATATCTTGAGAGAAAAGGATTCTATCGTAATCATCAATAAGATAGACCTGATTCCTGGAGGGAAACATGCCAGTGAGGTAGCTAACTGGGTAAAAGAAAGACTTGCAGAGGAGGGAATAGCTCCTCTGGATATTGCCATAGTCAGTGCTAAAAATACCTATGGTGTCAACGGTATCATAAGAAAGATAAATCATTTCTGTCCACATGGTGCAAAAGTTATGGTAATGGGAACCACAAATGTTGGAAAATCAAGTATCATAAACAGATTATTAGGAGAGAAGAAAGCTACCATCTCTAAATATCCAGGTACTACACTTAAAGCCACTAAAAATGTAATACCTGATTCTAATATAACAATAATAGATACTCCTGGGTTGATCCCTAGTGGAAGAATATCTGACCTGGTATGTGAGAAATGTCATTTAGATATCGTTCCTTCCAAAGAGATCTCTAGGAAAACATTTAAAGTGAAAGCCGAAAAAATAATCTTAATCGGTGGGTTAGTTAAAGTAAAAGTTCTGACTGACGATGAGATGAAGCCTATATTCAGTATATTTGCTTCTAAAAATGTAACTTTCCACGATACAAAAGAAGAAAGGGTAGAAAAACTCATCACAGAACATACAGGGACCTTGATAACTCCTCCATGTGAGAAGTGTAAGGATGAGTTCTATGGATTGCCTACAAAGACTGAAGTTTATGATATAAATGTAGGAGAAGAGCTTGTATTTAAGGGACTTGGATGGATTTCTGTAAAGAGAGGACCTTTAAAAGTAGAAGTTACCCTCCCAGAAACAGTAGAAGTTATAATAAGGGATGCATTTATCCAGCCGAAAAGACCGGTAAAATAAAAGTAACAGAAAAATGGAAGGGCCCATGCCCTTCCATTTTATTGTTTCTCTATTATTCTATTTACAGCTATACCCAATCCCATGAAGAACCAAAAATATGGTGCTACCGATACCGCACTGTCATTAAACATCCCTGCAGCCAGATAACCACTTATGGCCAACGCTGTGGTCAGACCCACAACTTCATAAAAATTGTTGAATTCTCTGTTTCTATAAATTTTTATACACTGAATCAAATAGGTCCCTATAAAAACTACAAAACCTGTAAAAAATAAATATCCCATATTGATAAGGATCTGCAGGTACAAATTATGAGGTTTATCCACTATCATGCTGGGATTCCCATAGGCTATCCGTTTACCAAAATTGTCCTCCTGTGGAAAGATTAAAGAATAGGTGTCGGGTCCTCCTCCTAAAAAACCAGTCTGCTTTAATCTTGGAATGGTTCTGGACCATATATATATCCTTTTACTTCCCTTAAGTTCATATCCGTCCATCCATTTAACCCTGTCTGCCGTATAGATATCACTGAGCCGCCCCTGAAACCCGATGGTTTTAAAACCATCTTCTCTTAAAATTAAGGGATAACTAAACTTATCATAGATGATATTATAGTAATCCTCTTCTCTCTTTTCCACCTCAAATTTTTCATATCTTGAACCAACAAACTTATATCTGTTCTCTATAAATTCAGAAGGGACTAGCTTTCCCTCCTCATCTTTAAAAATTAGTTTTTTATCTCTTAAAATAATATTCAATGCAGACTTATCCGTTGTAATCGTTAGGTCATTGGGAGTATTTAAGATCATCTCCCTCATGGG
>CAZUGM010000061.1:0-10317 GCA_964619915.1 uncultured Fusobacteriaceae bacterium
AATTAAATTACAATTACAAGCCGGGAAAGCAAACCCAGCACCACCAGTTGGACCAGCATTAGGTCAACATGGAGTAAACATTATGGAATTCTGTAAAGCATTCAACTCAAAAACTCAAGATAAGGCTGGATTCATAATACCAGTGGAGATCAAAGTTTATTCTGACAGATCTTTCACATTCGTATTAAAAACTCCACCTGCATCAGACTTATTAAAGAAAGCAGCTGGAATCAAATCAGCAGCTGGAAATTCAAAGACTGAAGTTGCTGGAACAGTAACTAGTGCACAAGTTCAAGAGATCGCTGAAACTAAAATGGCAGACTTAAACGCTGGATCATTAGAAGCAGCTATGAGCATCATTGCAGGATCTGCAAGATCAATGGGAATCAAAATAGAAGGTTAATATTAATTCGATATTTTAAATTTCAATATATATCACATTGTTGATAATTAAGTGGTAGGACGAGAGTTCGCTTAAGCCACATAAGGAGGAAAAGTAATAATGGCAAATAAGAAAGCTAAAAAATACGTAGAAGCTGCTAAATTAGTAGAGACTGGTAAATTATATGAAGTTAAAGAAGCATTAGAATTAGTTGCAAAGACTAAAACTGCAAACTTCGTAGAAACTGTTGAAGTTGCATTAAGATTAGGAGTAGATCCTAGACATGCTGACCAACAAGTAAGAGGAACTGTAGTATTACCTCACGGTTCTGGTAAAACAACTAAAGTATTAGTAATCACTCAAGGTGAAAACATGCAAAAAGCATTAGATGCAGGAGCAGACTATGCAGGAGCAGAAGAATATATCGAGCAAATCCAAAAAGGATGGTTTGATTTTGATGTAGTAATCGCTACACCAGACATGATGCCTAAGTTAGGAAAATTAGGTAGAACTTTAGGAACTAAAGGTTTAATGCCTAATCCTAAATCAGGAACTGTAACTACTAACGTAGAGCAAGCAGTATCTGAATTCAAAAAAGGAAAGCTTGCATTCAGAGTAGACAAATTAGGATCTATTCATGTAGGAATCGGAAAAGTAGATTTCACAGATGAGCAAATTGAAGATAACTTCAAGGCATTCATGGCAGAAATCAACAGATTAAAGCCATCAGCAGCTAAAGGTCAATACCTTAGAACTGTAGCTTTATCATTAACTATGGGACCTGGAATCAAAATTGATCCTATCCTAGTTTCTAAGTACTTAGAAGCTTAATTAGAGTTTAACTTTTTTAAACTATAAATTGAACTAAAGACAGTAGGTGGTGTAAACCGTAAATCCTACCGAGGTTTATACAGTTTTGAATACAAAGCTTATAACCTCACCTATCAGAAATGATCTCTGTCTTTACTAAACCTTTAGTCAGAGATCATTTTAATTTAAAGAGGAGGTGACTAGAAGAATGGCAACTGAAGCAAAAAAATTAGTAGTAGCAGAATTAGCTCAAAAAATCAAAGACGCTAAAACAATCGTACTTGTGGATTATCAAGGTATCAACGCAAAAGATGATACTGAGATCAAGAAACAATTAAGAGAAACTGGATCTGAATACTTAGTAGCTAAGAATAGATTATTCAAAATAGCTTTAACTGAAGCAGGTGTAGCTGACTCATTTGACGATCTTTTAGAAGGAACTACAGCATTTGCATTTGGATATGAAGATGCAGTAGCACCAGCTAAAGTAGTTTACGAATTTGGTAAAGGGAAAAAAGATTTATTTAACATCAAAGGTGGTTACTCAGAGGGGAAAAGAGTTGAGATTTCTGAAATAGAAGCATTAGCAACTTTACCATCAAGAGAAGCATTACTATCTATGGTATTAAATGGAATGTTAGGACCAATCAGAAAGTTAGCATACGGTGTAGTAGCTATCGCTGATCAAAAAGAAGAGGCGTAATTCTCTGCTTTAAAATATGATCATTAGATCAAAATAAATTAAAAATATCAAGGTACAGCCACGAGCTTACCAAATAAAAATTAGGAGGAACATTAAAATGGCATTTAACCAAGAGCAATTCATCGCTGATTTAGAAGCAATGACTGTATTAGAATTAAAAGAAGTAGTTGAAGCATTAGAAAATCACTTTGGAGTAACAGCAGCAGCACCAGTAGCAGTAGCAGGAGCAGCTGGAGAAGCAGCAGAAGAAAAAACTGAATTTGATGTAATAATCACATCTGCAGGAGCTAAGAAAATAGCTGTAATCAAAGAATTAAGAGCTATCACTGGATTAGGTCTTAAAGAAGCAAAAGCAATGGCTGAAGAAGCTGGAGCAAAAGTTAAAGAAGGAGTTTCTAAAGAAGAAGCAGCTGAAGTTGCAGCTAAATTAGAAGCAGCTGGAGCAGTAGTAGAAGTTAAGTAATTAACTCTCTAAGTTCAAAATTGACTAATTGAATAAAATAGGGCACTCTTTTAGCTTAGGGTGCCCTATTTAATCATTGAAAAAGTAAGGGAAATATTAAAATAAATTTATCAAAGATTAATAGTTCATATATTGGGTTATAATGGCAATTGACCTAAGATATTAACTATTAATTTTCAAAGATATAAAGATAAGGAGCGTGAATTGATGACAAAGCTTATTAAAAGAACTAGTTTTGGAAGGATAAAAGAGAGGGGTACAATGCCTCATTTCTTAGAATTCCAATTAAACTCGTATGAGGACTTTTTACAGGCTAAAAAAGATCCTACTTCAAGAGAGAACAAGGGATTAGAGTCGGCCTTTAAGGAGATATTTCCAATAGAATCTTCTAATGGTGACATTAAATTAGATTATGTAGGGTATGAGTTACATGAAAATGAACCTCCATTAAATGACGAATTAGAATGTAAAAAAAGAGGAAAGACTTTTTCATCTTCTTTAAAAGTTAGACTTAGATTAGAAAATAAAAAAGCAGGAAACGAAATACAAGAGAGTTTAGTTTACTTCGGAGAGATCCCTAGAATGACTGAACATGCTACATTCATAATAAATGGTGCAGAAAGAGTAGTAGTTTCACAACTACACAGATCACCAGGTGTATCTTTTACTAAGGAAGTAAATATCCAGACAGCTAAAGATATGTTTACTGGTAAGATCATTCCATACAAGGGAACTTGGTTAGAATTTGAAACTGACAAAAATGATTACTTAAATGTAAAAATAGACAGAAAGAAAAAGGTATTAGCACCTGTATTCTTAAAGGCAGTGGACTTCTATGAGACTAATACAGAGATAATGGAAGATCTATTAGAAACTAAAGTAAAAGATCTTACAGAATACTATGAAAAGTACTCTAACAGAGATGAATTATTATCTGTTCTTAGAACTAGAATAGAGGGAAGTTTCATAAAGGAAGACGTTTATGATGAAGAAACTGGAGAGATCATCTTAGAAGCAGAGAGTGTTATAGATGAAATGACAGTAGAAAAGATTGTAGATGAAAAGTTAGAAACGCTTACTTACTGGGAAGTTAAGCCTGAAGATAAGGTATTAGCTAATTCATTATTAGACGATACAACTGAAAATTCAGACGACGCTGTAATGGAAGTATTTAAAAAGTTAAGACCAGGAGATATGGTAACTGTAGATTCAGCTAGATCTCTTATCAGACAAATGTTCTTCAACCCGCAAAGATATGACTTTGCTTCAGTTGGAAGATACAAGATGAACAAGAGGTTAAAACTAGATGTAGCAGAAGACATAGTTGTATTAACTAAAGAAGACGTAATGGCTACTATCAGATATGCAATAGGACTATATGGTGGAGACGGACATACAGATGACATAGACAACCTTTCTAACAGAAGGGTAAGAGGAGTAGGAGAACTACTTCATATGCAAATCAGATCAGGATTAGCTAAGATGAACAAGATGGTAAAGGAAAAAATGACTGTACAAGATGCATCAGCACTTACACCGCAATCATTATTAAACACTAGACCACTTAATGCACTTATCTTAGACTTCTTCGGATCAGGTCAATTATCACAATTCATGGACCAATCTAACCCGTTAGCAGAGTTAACTCATAAGAGAAGAATATCTGCATTAGGACCTGGAGGACTTTCAAGAGAAAGAGCAGGATTTGAGGTTAGAGACGTACATGACTCACATTATGGAAGAGTTTGTCCAATAGAAACTCCAGAGGGACCAAACATCGGACTTATAGGATCTTTAGCAACTTATGCCAGAGTAAATAAGTATGGATTTATGGAAACTCCATATGTAAAAGTAACTGATGGAGTAGCTGATTTTGAAGATATCAGATACTTAGCAGCAGATGAGGAAGAGGGACTATTTATTGCCCAAGCCGATACTGTAATGGATGAAGAAACAAATGAGATCACTGGTGATGGATTATGTAGATTTGGACATGAAGTTGTATGGGTAGACGGTAAAAAGATAGATTATTTAGATGTATCTCCTAAGCAGGTAGTATCAGTATCAGCAGGATTAATTCCTTTCTTAGAGCACGATGACGCCAATAGAGCATTAATGGGATCAAACATGCAAAGACAAGCAGTACCTTTACTTAGAGGAGAAGCTCCATTCGTTGGAACTGGTCTTGAGAGAAAGGTAGCAGTAGATTCAGGAGCAGTTGTTGTTTCAAAAACAACTGGTACAGTAACTACTTTAGATGCCAGCAAAATAGTAATAACTGAAAAAGTTAAAAATGGTACTAAAGACCATGTATATAAGATGTTAAACTTTGAAAGATCTAACCAAGCTATGTGTTTACACCAAACACCATTAGTAAACATGGGTCAAGAAGTAGAAGTAGGAACTATCTTAGCAGACGGTCCATCTACAAAGGGTGGAGACTTAGCACTTGGAAGAAATATCCTAATGGCATTCATGCCTTGGGAAGGATATAACTTTGAGGATGGAATCTTGATATCTGACAGACTTAGAAAGGAAGATGTATTTACTTCACTTCATATAGAAGAGTATGAAGTAGATTCTAGATCTACTAAGTTAGGAGATGAAGAGATAACTAGAGAGATCCCTAATGTAGGAGAAGAAGCTCTTAGAAACTTAGATGAAAGAGGAATCATAAGAGTCGGAGCAAAAGTAGGACCAGGAGATATCTTGGTAGGAAAGACTACTCCAAAGGGAGAGACTGAACCACCTGCAGAGGAAAAATTATTGAGAGCTATCTTTGGTGAAAAAGCCAGAGACGTAAGAGACACATCACTTAAGATGCCTCACGGTTCTAAAGGTACAGTAGTAGAGATCTTAGAATTAGCTAGAGAAAACGGAGATGAATTAAAAGCTGGTATCAATAGATCTATCAGAATATTTATCGCTGAAAAGAGAAAGATAAACGTAGGAGATAAGATCTCTGGACGTCATGGAAATAAAGGGGTAATCTCAAGAGTATTACCTGCAGAAGATATGCCATTCTTAGAAGATGGAACACATGTTGATATCGTACTTAACCCACTAGGGGTACCATCACGGATGAATATCGGGCAAGTACTAGAGGTACATTTAGGACTAGCTCTTGGATTTATGAAAGATGAAGATGGAGACGACGGTGTTTACATTGAAACTCCAGTATTTGATAGTGGAGACAAAGAGTCTGGAGGTCATGAGGCAACTATAAAAGATTACTTAGAAGAAGCTGGGTTCGATAGATCTGGTAAGGTAAACTTAATAGATGGTAGAACAGGACAGCCATTTGATAATCCTGTAACTGTAGGACGTATGTATATCCTTAAACTTCACCATTTAGTTGAAGATAAGATGCATGCGAGAGCAATCGGACCATACTCATTGGTAACGCAGCAGCCATTAGGTGGAAAAGCGCAATTTGGTGGACAAAGATTAGGAGAGATGGAAGTTTGGGCACTTGAAGCATATGGAGCTTCTAGCATCTTACAAGAGATGTTAACAGTGAAATCAGATGACGTTATGGGTAGAACTAAGACCTATGAAGCCATCGTTAAAGGTGAAGAGATGCCAGAAGCAAGTTTACCAGAATCATTTAAAGTATTATTAAAGGAATTCCAAGCATTAGCATTGGATATCGAATTATTTGATACTGAAGGTGACGTAATAGATGTTTCAAGTGATTTAGCAAAAGAGGAAATCATTACTGAATTCTCATTGGCAGACTTAAAAGAAGAAGATTAATCAAACGAGTAGTTTGAAATTATAGATAGGGTTATAAAAGACAGAATACAGCAGGGAAAGAATACCTTTCCCTGCTAAAACCTGCCCTTAAAAAGCTTATTTTTGAAAAGATTTAATTAAGGAGGCTATTTAATAGTATGGGAATAAAAAACTTCGAAAAAATTAGAATTAAACTTGCATCTCCAGATAAGATCCAGGACTGGTCATTTGGAGAGGTAACAAAACCAGAAACAATAAACTATAGAACATTAAATCCTGAATTTGATGGTTTATTCTGTGAAAGAATATTCGGACCAACAAAGGACTGGGAATGTGCCTGTGGAAAATATAAGAGAATGAGATACAAAGGCCTTGTATGTGAAAAGTGTGGGGTTGAAGTAACTAAATCAAAGGTAAGAAGAGAAAGAATGGGACACATCCAATTAGCAGCACCGGTAGCACATATCTGGTACTCTAAAGGAACTCCTAATAAGATGGCTCTTTTAATCGGTATATCTCCAAAGGAATTAGAATCGGTACTTTACTTTGCTAGATATTTAGTATTAAGTCCAGCTGATACTGGTTTAGAAGTTGGAAAAATATTAACAGAGAGAGAGTATAAGTTATACAGACAGCAGCATGGAAAAGCTTTTGAAGCTAAGATGGGTGCTGAAGGTATCTTAAAATTATTGGAAAGAATAGATCTTAAAAAATTATCTCAAGAATTAGAGAAGGATTTTGAAGAGGTTACTTCTGCACAAAAAAGAAAGAAATTAGTTAAGAGATTAAAAGTTGTAAGAGACTTATTATCTTCTGAAAACAGCCCTGCTTGGATGATACTTAAGAGTGTACCTATCATTCCTGCTGATCTTAGACCAATGGTACAATTAGATGGTGGAAGATTCGCAACTTCAGACTTAAATGATCTATACAGAAGGGTAATCAACAGAAATAACAGATTAAAGAAGTTATTAGATATTGGTGCTCCTGAGATCGTAGTAAAAAATGAAAAGAGAATGCTTCAAGAAGCTGTGGATGCCCTTATCGACAACGGTAGAAGAGGTAAACCAGTAGTAGCTCAAAATAATAGAGAGTTAAAGTCATTATCAGATATGCTTAAAGGTAAGCAAGGAAGATTTAGACAAAACTTATTAGGAAAACGTGTGGACTACTCAGCAAGATCGGTAATCGTAGTAGGACCAACATTAAAATTACACGAATGTGGAATTCCTAAGAAGATGGCATTGGAATTATACAAGCCGTTCATCATGAGAGAATTAGTAAAGAGAGAGATCGCAGGAACTATCAAGACTGCTAAGAAATTAGTAGAAGATGCAGATGACTGTGTATGGGAAGTAATTGAAGATGTAATCGCTGATCATCCAGTATTATTGAACAGAGCCCCGACACTGCATAGATTATCTATCCAAGCTTTCCAACCCGTATTAATTGAAGGAAAAGCAATAAGATTACATCCATTAGCATGTTCAGCATTCAATGCCGACTTCGATGGAGACCAAATGGCAGTACATTTAGTATTATCACCTGAATCTATCATGGAAGCAAAAACTCTTATGATGGCTTCAAATAATATCATAGCACTATCAAATGGTGAACCTATAGTTGTACCATCTCAAGATATGGTAATGGGTTGTTTCTAGATGACAAAGGAAAAACCTGGAGCTAAAGGGGAAGGAATGAACTTCTCAAATAAGAACCAGGCTATAACAGCTTATCAAAATGATATCATCGAAACACACGCGATTATTAACGTAAGAATGGGTGAAGGCGAAGATAGACATATGGTAACTACAACTGTAGGAAGACTTTTATTCAATGCGTTATTACCAGCTGATGCTAAGAGATACGATGTAACATTTGGTAAGAAGCAGTTAAAAGAATTAATTACAGGTTTATTTAAAACTCATGGATTCACTATTACAGCTAAGTTGATCAATGATATCAAAGACTTCGGTTTCCACTATGCGTGTTTCGCAGGAATAACTGTAGGAATAGAAGATATGACGATCCCAGCAAGTAAAAGAGATATCTTAGCGAAAGCTGACCAAGACGTAGCTGATATCAACAATGCTTATAAAAATGGTGAAATCATCAATGAGGAAAGATATAGAAGAACAGTTGCAATCTGGTCACAAGCTACCGAAGATGTAACTACAGACATGATGAAAGGTCTAGACGACTTTAACCCGGTAAACATGATGGCCAACTCAGGTGCCAGAGGTTCCATCGCACAGATGAGACAACTAGCTGCCATGAGAGGACTAATGGCTGATACAACTGGTAAGATCATCGAAGTACCTATCAAAGCCAACTTTAGAGAGGGACTGACAGTAATGGAATTCTTCATGTCATCACATGGAGCAAGAAAAGGACTAGCAGATACGGCCCTAAGAACAGCTGACTCAGGTTACTTAACAAGAAGATTAGTAGATATATCACATGAAGTTATTGTAAATGAAGAAGATTGTGGAACTCATGAAAACATCGAAGTTGCCAACCTGATTTCAGAAGGTAACATCATCGAATTCTTACATGAAAGAATCTTAGGTAGAGTAATAGCAGAAGATCTTTATCATGAAGATGAGTTATTATATCCTAGAGATACAATGATGAATGAGGAGATAGCACAAATTATCGTAGATAAAGGTGTTAGATCAGTTAAGATCAGATCTCCGTTGACATGTGCTCTTGAAAAGGGAGTTTGTAGAAAGTGTTATGGAAGAGATTTATCTAACCATAGAGATATCCTATTAGGAGAAGCTGTAGGAGTAATCGCAGCCCAATCTATCGGAGAACCTGGTACACAGCTTACAATGAGAACTTTCCATACAGGAGGAGTTGCATCGACATCGATCGCTCAAAATACTATTAAAACAGAAAATGATGGTGTTGTAGAATTCCAAGAGATTAGAACTCTATTGAATAAGGAAACTAATGAATTACAAGTGGTTTCTCAAGGTTCAAAAATAATCATTGGAACATACGAATATACAGTAACAACTGGTTCAATTCTGAGAGTAGAAGAAGGACAAAAAGTTAAAGCTGGAGATACACTGACAGAATTTGACCCATACAATATCCCTATTATCGCTGAAAAAGATGGTAGAATTGAATATAGAGAACTATTCATCAAAGAAATATATGATGAAAAATATGACGTTACAGAATATCTTGCAATCAAACCGGTAGAAACTGGGGACGTCAACCCAAGAGTTATTATATTTAACTCTAAGGATGAAAAAGTTGCAGAATATGTAATTCCATATGGAGCATATCTATTGATGAAAGAGGGAGATAAAGTATATGAAGGAGACATCATAGCTAAGATTATCCCGGAAACATCAGGAACAAAAGATATCACTGGTGGTCTTCCAAGAGTACAAGAACTATTCGAGGCTAGAAATCCTAAAGGTAAAGCTATCTTAACTCAAATTGATGGTAAAGTAGAAATTACTGGTAAGAAGAAAAAAGGTCAAAGAATAATCTTAGTAAGATCTATGGAAGATACAGATATAGTTAAAGAATACTTAGTTCCAATGGGAGAACATTTAATTGTTACCGATGGAATGGTAGTTAAAGCCGGAGACAAACTGATTGAAGGTGTTATTTCACCACATGACGTACTTGAGATCAAAGGTTTAGTAGAAGCAGAGCAATTTATCCTGGAATCTGTACAACAAGTATATAGAGATCAGGGAGTTTCGGTAAATGATAAGCATATCGAGATCATTGTTAAGCAGATGTTTAAGAAAGTAGTAATAACAAATGCAGGTGGATCATTATTCTTAGAGGAAGAAGTTATCGAAAAGAGAACTGCAGATCTTGAGAATAAGATACTTAGAGAAGCTGGTAAGAAGGAAATAGAGTATAGATCTGTAATCCAAGGTATTACCAAGGCAGCAGTAAATACTGATAGTTTCATATCAGCAGCATCATTCCAAGAAACTACTAAAGTTCTTTCAAATGCAGCAATTGCAGGAAAGGAAGACTACTTAGAAGGATTAAAGGAAAACGTAATCATCGGTAAGAGAATACCAGCAGGTACAGGATTCCATGAATACGAAGATTTACATATAAAGACTGTAGAAGAAAATTAAAAGATAGGCGACTTAGTCGCCTATTTTACTATAAAAATGCCTCTCTTTCTTTTTATGGTTTCTCCCCTATTGAGGGAGAGTGCCGGTATTCGTGAGTGTGGAATAA
>CAZUGM010000062.1:0-10018 GCA_964619915.1 uncultured Fusobacteriaceae bacterium
AAAATTATTTTAATTTGATTGAACCATCAATTATACCTTGCTTAATTTCTTCTAACTTTTGTATTTTTTCCTCACCGATGATATCTTTAGTATACTCAAGTTTAGATATTCCTACACCATTGTTAGCTACACCAAATCTGTTTATTCCTGTTTTAAAAGTTCCCTCTTTAACATCCTTTACTGTTGCAAAGACTGCCTGGTCTACATTTTTAATCATAGAAGTAAGTACTGTTCCTGGAGCTACATAGTCCTGATCTGAGTCTACACCAATTGCATAGATTCCCATTGCCTTGGCTCCTTCGATTACTCCAGTTCCTGTTCCACCAGCTGCATGGAAAATTACGTCTGCACCTTGGTTATATTCTGCAATTGCATTTTCTTTTCCTCTAACTGGATCGTTAAAAGGATTTGGTCCAGATGTATATAAAGTAGTTACTTTGATATCAGAATTTATATATTTTGCCCCTTGAACATATCCACTTTCAAATTTTTGAATTAAAGGTACTTCCATTCCACCAACAAATCCAACTGTGTTTGTCTTTGTCATCATAGCTGCTAAAGCTCCTACTAAGAATGATCCTTCATCTTCTGCAAATACCAATGAAGTTACATTAGGTGCATCAATTACTTCGTCTATAATAGCAAACTTAACATTTGGAAAATCTTTTGCTACTGTTTCTACCGAATCTTTCATTAAGAATCCCACACCTACTACTAAATCGTAGTTATTTTCAGCGAATTCTCTTAAAAATTGCATATCTTCCGATGGAGAAGCTGGTTCTACATATTTAAATTTAATCCCTAATTCTTCCTCTGCCATAGTAAGTCCTCTATAAGCTGAGTCATTGAATGATTTATCCCCTAATCCACCTGTAGATAAAACAATTCCAACATTAAGAGGTGTTTCAGCCTTAACTTCTTTCGTTTCCTCTGTTTTTCCTCCACATGCAGTTAAAAGCATAGCAAAAACTACTGTGAGTAATATAAATATTTTTTTCATCTCTTCCTCCCGTTAAATATGATTCTAATTTATAATAACATATTTTTTTAACGTATTCAACAATAAAATGAAAAAACGTGTTCATAAATTTCACTATTCAAACTCTTTCAAGCCACAATAAAATGATTACAATTTTATAGTTTTAATATTAATGTTGTCATACATTCCCCTTTTTTAAATGACTTCCAGACAATTTGAAACACCTAACCTAAATAATATATTTTACTTTTTAAAGTTATATAATATTTTAATTTCCTGGAATTTCCAGTTTTAATTTTTTCTCCAGATGGATGTTATAATAACACCAGATATAATCTTAAACCCCAAGACATTTCCATTGATAAACATTTTTTTCACAGTTAATCTTTTATTCTAAGATACAATTTTAAAAACAAAGAGTTAATTTATAAAATTAACTCCTAAAAATCTTTATTTTAATTTAGACATCTCTGCTGTTACATCAATTTTACCTGATATGATATCTGCTTTTATCTCTTCTATTCTCTTTAATTTATCTTCACTGATCTGGTCTTTAGTGTATTGAAGATCTGTTATCCCTACACCATCATTAGCTAGATTAAATAGTTTTTGTCCTGCTGTAAATCCTTTTTCCTTTGTGTCTTTTATTATAGCAAATACTGCTCTATCTACTTTTTTAAGCATAGAAGTAAGTACAGTTCCTGGTACTACTCCATCTTGGTTAGAGTCTACACCTACTGCGTATACACCTCTTTCTTTAGCTGCTTCAAATACTCCCATTCCTGATCCTGCTGCTGCATGGTATACAACATCTGCTTTACTGTCAATCATAGATAAAGCCATCTCTTTTCCACGAGCTGGGTCATTAAATGGACTATTTCCACCAACATATGCTTCAAATGTAGTTATTTCAGGATTGATGTATTTTGCTCCTGCCATAAATCCATCTCCAAATCTTTTGATAAGAGGTACTTCCATTCCACCTATAAATCCAATTGTATCTGTTTTTGTCATCATTCCTGCTAATGCTCCTGCAACAAATGATCCCTCTGGTTCATTGAATGTAGCTGATATTACATTAGGCATATCGATAGGTTCATCTACCATTAAGAAATGTACCGCTGGATATTCTTCTGCTACTTTAACTATAGAATCTCTCATTTGGAATCCTATACCAACTATTAGATCGTAATCTGCTTCTGCAAATTGTCTTAAAAATGTATCAAATTCAGATACATTTGCCGGCTCTACATACTTTATTTTTACTCCTAATTTTTCTTCTGCTTCTTTAAGTCCTGCATACGCTGAGTCATTGAATGATTTATCTCCTAAACCACCTGTAGACAGTACTAATCCTACTTTTAAAGCCCCGTTATCCTCTGCTTTTTCTTCCTTTGCTCCACCACATGCTGTTAACAATAATGCCATAATAACCATTATAAGTGTTATCATTTTCTTCATCTTTTCACCACTCCTTTTATAAACTTTCAGTATTATACACTAATATTGTTCCAATAAACAGGACCTATGTCCCTATAACATTTTTATTAAATGATAAAAAAAAAGGATTAGTTATCTACTAATCCTTAACTCTCACCTATCTAACTTTATCTACTATGATAATCTCTTTTCCCATAGCATTTAATAGATTTTGTACAAATTTTAATCTAGGATCAATAGCTCCTATTTCAAATCTTCCTACTGCTGAAGTATGTTTCCCTAATTTTTCTCCTAACTCTCTCTGTGTAACTCCATTTTCCCTACGGTATGTTCTACATTCTTCAATCAATCTATCTCTCAAGTTCATTATATTCCTCCCAATCATTACTCACTAAGGTCTTTTAAAGTGATTATAATCTCCTTTTAATTAAAAATTTCATTAATTTTGGAGGTCACTAAAAAAATACATTAGCTTCACTCATAATAACATATAAGTCAAGAAAAATCAATGGTTTTCCTGTTTTTTTTCACAAAAAATTAAGGAACACTTAATTTTTACTCCCTCTCTCCATCTTCCTCCACCTGTTTTTCCGGATAAAGATAATAAAAGATAAAGGAAATTCCAAAGGAGATCGCTGAAAATATAGTAGTTGCATAGACCCCACTTCTCTCTACTCCCTGTGGTTTTGAGGTCATAGCATCTATCAGACTCCCCGCTCCTGCTACTAATAGGATCGGCAGAGTAGCTATGGATACCAAAAATGCCATCTTGAGGAAAAATCCCTGAATCCCGAAGCATATCCCTTCTACCTGAGTTCCGCTGTCCTTGGTGATACGGGTTCCTATCTCACTGAGCATTGCCGGAGGATAGATAAAGGCTGCTCCTGCAACCGGTATCCCAATCAATCCAAATAGTGCAAAACCATATTTTACAGGTACTCCCCGACCAAGATAGTTCAGCAGCAGTGATGTGATTATCAAAATAAGCAATGAGATCAGCATAGGTTTTTTATACCCTACTTTTTTACAGAGTCTGTTTGTCGGGTAGAAAAATAATGCTGACATACCAAATAATATAGCTGAAGCCAAAGTTATAGCTCCCTTTCCAAGGCCCATAATGTCCTCTACAAAGTAGTTCATAGTTCCACGGAGTGTATTGAACCCTATGAAGAAAAACAACAGTCCCAGCAGATAATAGATAAAAGATCTATCCTCAAATATTATTTTAATTGAATTTTTCAAAGATTCTGTGGATTTTCTCCCATGGGATAATTTCTTCTCCGGTACACCAAATATAGTTATAAGAGCCGGCAGGACAGAGAATAAAGCCAGGACCATAACCATTCCTCTTACACCCTTCTGGGTATCTCCTCCTCCTATTACTTTTATCAAAACTCCCGGCAAGATCATTGCCAGTGCAGTGTATAAAAGCCTGAATACAGACTGCCATGTGGATAAGTTCAACCTGTCTTCCTTGGTATTACCTATTTCCGGGATCATGGCATTATATGGAGCTCCTACTATGGTATAGAAAACAAAGAACACAGACCCTGTGCACATTAAATATATAAACGTTATCCAGTCATTCCCTAAGATGGGATAAAAAAATGCTATGGTAGACAGTGCCAGGGGCACAGCTCCTGCTGCTATAAAGGGGATTCTCCTACCCCATCTGGTGTCTACCCTGTCCGACCAGAATCCCACCAGGGGATCTGAGATCATATCTACAGATCTCGATACAATTAATGCCAGAGATATTAAGATCGGTGCCATTATAGGTGTCAACCCTGAATTTTCAGGGGGCAGATAATAATACAGTACCCACTGGGCAAATATCTGGTCCACTATGGCATAGCTGACTCCTACCCCATAAAATATCTGATATTTTAAACTTAATTTTGTCTGTTCCAATTTTTTCCTCCCTTCTTAACTCTATAAACGTAAGGGAAATTCATGAATTACCCTTCCAAAAACTTTCTCTTTTTTCTTCTAATTGTGGAGCCTCCATGAAAAAAAGAGTTATTTCATTATTATAGGAAACTTTCTCTCTTCATAGGGATTGATTATCCCGTATATCCTGTCGCACTTTATCTCAAAGTTCAGGAGTTTCCTCTCCCTTTCATCCAGGATCAGGCTGACATTTTTCAATCCCGACAGAGGTTTTATCCTCAATGCCTCTTTTTTTTCCTTGAGATATCTGCTTCCCTTTTCTGAGAATCCCAATATTTTTACATATGTGGTTCCATCTCTGGTTTCATCTATTATTTTTTTATCTATCTTCAAAAGAATATGGATCAGCACCCTCTGGATCCTTCCATTGGTATATCTTTTGGTCATTAGGTTTTTATAAAAATCATGAAAATCCGGATATTTTACCGCCATCTCAAAAATCCGATTATCCAAACCGATCTCCATATCTGCGATAAATTTAAGCTCCTTATAATTATTTAAAATCTCATACCTCAACAGGGGATAGAATTCTTCCAGATAAGTAGGAGTTCCTAAAAGTTCCAGACTTTCTGCCGGCATCACTCTTCTTATCTCACTTGTCCTTCCCTCCTTTATCATCTCCCTTATGGAAGTAGCACTGGTAATCTCATCTATTATTTCCTTATCGTGATATCCTACAGCCTTTCTCTCTATCAGTCTGGCTTCCATGGATGAACCTAATTTTCTGATGGCTTTGATATATTCCACTCCCAATATATCGTTGGGTTTTAGGATACCTTTTTCTCCTAAAACTTCCTCTATAACTGAGTTTATGGCATTGGGATAGGATATCCCAGCCTCCATCTTTTCCTTTATCTTTTCATCTACAAGTTCCTTCTCATCTATCTGCAGATAGGCAATTTTTTTTAATTTTTCCAGATTTGAAGATTCTGAACCAAAAATTAAATTTTCTGCTCCCAATTTATCCAAGATATCCACAGCTCCATGGGAAAATATCTCTGCTGCCTGAGCAGAATAAAATACTGGCAGCTCCACCACAAGATCTACCCCATTTTTAAGTGCCATATGAGCTCTAGTCCACTTATCATATATTGCAGGCTCTCCCCTCTGTAAAAAATTTCCGCTCATAACTGCTATAACCAGGTCACCATTTTTTTTAGCTTCCATTAAATGAAGTTTATGCCCATTATGAAACGGGTTGTACTCCACTACTATTCCTGTCGCTCTCATCCTTTTCTCCTTTTTTAACCCAGACTAAAATCCATACAAACTATCTTCATCGATTGCTCCTATACAACTTTAAAACCTTTTTTATTATCAATAAATTTCCTTTAAAATTCAACCTTCATCTGGCAACTATTTTTCTTCGTGACTTAGTTTTTTATTTTTTTTTTAACTTTAATTTTGAATTACTTCTTTTACCCATTACCACTATTATACATAATTTTTTTATATTCTTATATATATTTTAAAAGTATTGAAGATATTTGGTATCTATATTATAATAACTTGTTACTGAAAAATGTTTTTTTTAAGTACAAAATAAATTTTATTTTAAGAGGAGTTGAGCTATATGGACGATTGTATACGCAAGGTGGATGTGATGAAAAAAATGTAAATCAAAAGGAGGACTATATGTGAAAAATATACTTTTAGACTTAATAAGAGAAAAAAAGTTTAACAAACTTAAGGAAGAATTGATCAAATTAAACCCAGTTACCATCAGTGAGATAATTAGTGAGGTCCCTACCAGAGAGGAAATTATAATCTATAGGCTGCTGCCTAAGGAACTGGCAATAAGGTCGTTTTCCTATTTAGAATCCGAGGAACAGTTAAGACTGATAACTTCATTTTCTAAAGGAGAAACAACAGAATTAATAGATGAATTATTCTTTGATGATTTGATAGACTTAATCGAGGAGATGCCGGCTAATATTGTAACTAAGCTATTACAGGTCTCTACCGCCGAGAACAGAAAAAAGATAAACCAGTTCTTAAGCTACCCGGAAGAATCAGCAGGTAGTCTTATGACCACTGAATACCTTTCTTTAAAAGAAGATATGAGTATCAGTGAAGCACTAAAGCATATTAGAAGTACAGGAAAAAATTCAGAGAGTATATATACTGCTTACATTACCGATAAATCTAAAAAACTCTTAGGAGTTTTATCCCTGAGATCTATTATCTTAGCTGAATTAGATCAAAAAATATCGGATATATATAAATCAGATGATATAGTTACTGTAAATACTCTAGATGACCAGGAAATTATTGCAGATAAATTTAAAAAATACGACCTTATTTCAATTCCTGTTGTAGACTTAGAGGGAAGGCTTACGGGAATAATCACAATAGATGACATTGTGGAAGTTATAGAGGAAGAAAATACTGAAGATATGCAGAAAATGGCTGCTATCAACCCCCTTGCAGAAAAGTATATGGATGTAAATTCCCTGGATATGGCAAAGAAAAGGATCCCATGGCTCCTCATCCTTATGATCTCTGCATCTTTTACCTCTGGAGTAATCGGAAAATATGAGCATACTTTGGCTCTCCTACCCATCCTGAACGGATTTATCCCTCTCTTGATGGATACAGCAGGTAATTCCGGTGCCCAGACATCTACCCTTGTAATCAGGGAACTATCCCTGGGGAATATCAGTTTGGGAGACTGGTTTAAGATAATGATAAAGGAATTTAAAGTCAGTTTTATAGTAGCTCTTATCTTATCCATTATTAATTTTTTAAGATTATATTATTTAGAGATTACTCTTTTTGGAAGAACTAATAAATTAGAGATTGCATTTGTAGTTTCCTTTACTTTATTTTTTACCGTTGTCTTAGCAAAATTAGTAGGAGCGATCCTTCCTCTGGGAGCACAAAAATTAAAGTTTGACCCCGCTCTTATGGCCGGGCCATTAATCACAACAATTGTAGACGTACTAGCATTGGTTGTTTATTTTCACCTAATTACCACTTTTATGCCTGTATAAAAAGGAGGATATAATGTTAATAGCATTTGATATCGGAAACACACACATCGTCACTGGAGTCCTGGATGACAAAGGAAATTTAATCACTAGTTTTAGGATAGCTACCAAGGATAATATCACTGAAGACGAACTTTTTTCATACTTAAAAAACATTACTGATTTCAATGGGATCAAATTAACCAATGTATGCGGAGTCATCGTCTCTTCTGTAGTTCCCGGACTTATCAGGATCTGTGATTATCTGGCAAAAAAATATTTTAATCTGTCACCATTAATTATAAATCTAGATCTTCAGCTACCTTTCACTTTTGCAGAAGGACTAAATAACTCAGGGTTCGGAGCTGACAGAATAATAGACATAGTGCAGGGATTAAAATTACATCCAAACAGAGATCTGGTGGTCTTTGATTTTGGAACAGCTACCACCTATGAAATCCTCATAGATAGTGTCTATGTAGGAGGAGGAATCCTTCCTGGGATTAATATGTCTATAAATTCCCTCTTTGGAAATACAGCCCAGCTGCCTAAGGTAAAGTTTGAAAATCCCCATACCATAGCCGGGAGAAATACCGTTGAACAGATTCAAGCAGGAATTTTTTACGGATATACCGGGCAGATCAAGGAGATTATCAGAAAGATCAAGGAGGTATATCCAGATATCTATGTTATAGCCACTGGCGGCTTAGGACAGATCATCAGTAAAGAAGTTAACTCCATAGATGAATATCTTCCAAATCTTAGTATTGAAGGGATGTATTCCATCTGGCTGGAAAATAAATAGAAATTACCCTCTTCCTCCTAGGTTTCTCCCTGAAAGGGAGAAACCTAAGTTCAGTATCCTTCTCCCTCAAAGGGAGAAGGTGCCCACAGGGCAGATGAGGGTAATTTCTTATATTTCAAAAACTTTTCCTGTGTTAAACTCCTCAATCTGTCCTCCCAATATTTCTTTTAATACAGCAAATCCTTTTTTTCCGGTGCAGTGCCCTGTATAGATATGAGGTATTTTTATTAACTTCTCCCCTATATTTATAACTCTTTCTCTAGACTCAGCCAATTTTTTAGTGATATTATTCTGCAGGTGAAATCCTCCCACTAACCCCTCTATTCTCTTGTCTGGATATTTAGCTTCCACACTTTTTATCATATTTAGTATCCCCCCATGGGAACATCCTGTAAATACTATCAATTCATCTTTTTTTTCCTCTACCACCATGATCAGCTCATGGGAAAAGTCATCTAAAGTATAGCCCTCTTCACTCTTTTTATAGAGGTGGGAATTTCCTTTGAGAGGCTCTCCCCCGTGACAGGTATTCATCATAAAATTTATATTTTCACCTAGTTTAAATTCCTTCTCCACAAAAATAAATCTGTCTATATTTCTTTGTAAAATTTCATTTTTTATCCCTATATATTTATAGAATCCCAGCCTTTTTGAATAAACATCTCCTTTGGCTCCCGAACTGACTATTACCTTAGCAGTTTTATTAACTTCTAAGAATTTTTCCAATCCTCCTACATGGTCGTAGTGGGCATGGGACAACACCAGATAATCAACCTCACTTATATCTGTCCCTAAGATCTCGGCATTTCTATAAAATAAATCATCCTTTCCTGTATCGAACAATATTTTTTTATCTGCTGCCTCTATATACAGACTCAGTCCATGCTGTGATCCCAGTTCCTTATACATATTTTTTTGACTGTAGCATAGATTATTTTCAACCAACGTAGTTATCTTCATATCTCCCTCCTTTTTTATATAATTTTAACAAGGAAATATTATTTTTTAAAGGTATAATATTAAAAAAAGTAGATTTTAAAAATTGAAATTTATTATATATTCGACCAAAGGTCGCTGGGAGGGGAGGTTTTATGTCCGATAAAAGAATTATAAATAGTGAGGAGTTACTCCGTTTAATTAAGTTTAACTCCAGGAAAAGTGAAAATGAAGAAGGCGACTTGGACTACGATATATTTGTCGGTTTTGACGATGGTACCTATGAAGGAATAGAAGTTGATACCAGTTATCATATTCTCGTCAGGAATGAATTTTTATTTATTTCTCAGATAAAGGAATTTTTAGAGATCTGGGAAGGAGAAAATGTGGAAAAAGAGGGAGAAAATGCTACCTGGTTTATCTCCGACTATTTCTCCGATGGAAATATATATGAATTAGAAGATGTTGACAGGGTCTTTAAAGAATATATTGTAGAGGGAGATGAGTTTATTGTGGTAAAAAATCACTATGAGCTCTTTAAGAATATGATTGAAAATCCAGGAAAAAGTCTTGTGGTGGAATGGAGCAGATAATTTTAATTGAAATTTTATATGCTCTAATTTCTCAATAAACTTTATAATTAGTCTAAACTAAAAAAAGTAGTCCTAGGACTACTTTTTTCTTATAGATTAATTATCCTGCTGCGATAGCTTCTACTGGACATGATCCTGCACATGCTCCACAATCGATACATGCATCTGCGATTTCATACTTTCCATCTGCGTCAGCTGAAATTGCTGCTACTGGACAAGTTCCTTCACATGCTCCACATCCGATACAAGCGTCTTTATCAATAATATACATAAGTGTTACCTCCTAAGAATTTGATTTACCTTACCCTTAATATACTCTAAATATTTCTGTATGTCAACACTTTTT
>CAZUGM010000063.1:0-4464 GCA_964619915.1 uncultured Fusobacteriaceae bacterium
ACTCCATTATCTTGTACGTTTACCTGTTTTGAAAAAGATTACAATTTTATATGTTCTTCGAACTTATTGTTTCCCGATTTATCTCATGAATTCTATTGCCATTGGTATTATCAAAGGAGTTTTTTTTCGTACGTATAGCTTAAAGCTTTTTGGAACCCCCCGCATAGCAGATGGTATTCATTTATACAAAAAGAGCAGAACGCGAGTTCTGCTCTAAAATTTATATATTGGTGCCACCTGCCGGAATCGAACCGGCTACCTCTACCTTACCATGGTACTGCTCTACCTAGTGAGCTAAGGCGGCAAAATGCTACCCTCAGGCAGCGATTATTTAAAATATTTCATTGGATTTACAGGAGTCCCGTATTTTCTTATCTCATAGTGAAGATGATGACCTGTTACCCGTCCTGTTTTTCCACTTTCTGCCTTACGCTGTCCTCTCCTTATCCTCTGACCTTTTTTTTCTTTTATCTTATTTAGATGTGCATACCTAGTTTCATAGCCTTTAGAATGTTTAACAATAACTATCTTACCATATCCACTCATCCATCCTGCATATGTAACCGTTCCTTTTTCCGAAGCTCTTACATCTATATAATGAGCCCGTAAATCCACTCCCATATGACCTATCCACCTTTTTAATACAGGGTGAAATCTTCTACCATAGGGACTTGTGACACCTTTCCATGCTGTTGGCCAATATACATCGAAACCTTTCTTGGTTCTTGTAATTCTAGCCAGATCTACCTTAGGATTATTTATTATCAGCATCTGATTCAGACGAACTGTATTTGATGTTAAATTATTGGTAGTTTTTAATTCACTTACAGTTTTTCCAAATTTTGAAGCTATCTTGGAAAGTGAATCTCCCTTTATCACCTTATAAGTTATGGAATTTCCCCTGGTAATCTTAAGTTTTTCTCCAATTTTCAGGTACTTTCCCATATTTGGGTTGTTATATTTTAAAACAGTCTGTGACTGCCCAAATTTATTGGCAATCCCGCCTAATGTGTCTCCTGATTTTACCTTATAATATGTTACTTCTGCTCTCTTTTTCGACTCTTCCTTTGTTTTTTTACTTACAATAGTATATTGTTTTTCATATACCTTAAAGTCTGAACTGAGTAGCTGATAACCACCGTTATCTGCCTCTGATTCAGTGTAATAATCTGTAAAATCGCTCAAATTAACAACTTCTTTTTCTAATTTTTTGACAGTGTTATATGCTAAAAACACATTCAACACCAATAAAATCACGAGAAGCTTTTTCATTTTCTTATTCAATTTTTTGCTTCTCCTTTCGAATAATAGTTTAATAAATCTTCGTTAGTTTTTGTTTTCCTTATAGTATCTATTAGTTGTTTAGAACCCTCAGCTGAACTGAGTTTACTAAGATATCTACGAATTTTCCAGATTGTTGAGAGTTTGTCATCTTCAATCAATAACTCCTCTTTTCTTGTTCCCGATCTCTTTATATCGATGGCTGGGTATATTCTTAATTCAGCTAAAGTTCTGTCCAAATGGATATCCATATTTCCAGTACCTTTAAATTCCTCAAAAATAACATCATCCATCCGGCTTCCAGTATCTACCAAAGCTGTAGCTAAGATGGTCAAACTTCCACCACCACGAATGTTCCTTGCTGATCCAAAGAATTTTTTTGGATAATATAGAGCTGTTGGATCTATTCCACCAGATATAAGCTTACCACTAGATGGTATCACAATATTATAGGCTCTTGCAAGTCTTGTTATAGAATCCATCAATATTACAATATCTTTTCCGTCCTCTAATATTCTTTTGGCTTTATCTAAAACCATCTCAGTTACCTTAATATGGTTTTTAGGATCTTCATCAAAGGTAGATGAAAAAACTTTAGCTCCCTGAACTGTTTCCTTTATATCTGTTACTTCTTCAGGTCTTTCATCTATCAGCAGTATCCATACTTCTAAACCTTTATTATTCTTTATTATACTGTTAGCAATATTACTTATCAGCATGGTTTTACCGGCTTTAGGAGGAGCTACAATAAGACCTCTCTGCCCCTTTCCAAGTGGTGCAATGAGATCGATGACTCTTCCTGAGATATCTCCTTTCTCTCCTAAGATGATCTTTTCATCTGGATATGCAGGGGTTAACTCATCAAAAGGTACACGATTTTCCGCTTTTTCTAAACTATCTCCATTTATTAAAAGGATCTTTCTCATGGCATAGTTTTTTTCTGTTCCCACCGGTATTCTGGCTTCACCTAAAACTATATCACCATTTCTAACTTTAAATTTCCTTATCTGTGTAGAAGATATGTATACATCCTTTTGCACATTGGTTTCACGTAAAAAACCATATCCATCAGCAAATACTTCGATCTTACCCCAAGCTATGGTATGCCCTTCAGCTTCCCTTACATATTCACCTATCTTTTCAATCAATTCCAATTTTTTATAATCATAAGATTTATCTATATTTAATTTTTTAGCTATCTCCCTTAATTCCGAAAGGAGTAACCCGCTTAAATCTACCAAATTCATCATCACCTTTTTATATATAGTATATACATCGCTACAAAATAAACTAATCCAATAATATATGTATCATATCTTCTTTTTTTCTTTTCAAACATAATTCCCATCATAAATACTAAAAGTATCAGCATAGAAAATATAGCTGTCATCTTATGGAATCCACCTAACGATTGATATATTTTTTTATCCCTTAAAAATAAATCTGTAATAAATAAAATCATTATATTAAATATATAACTCCCCAATAGATTTCCTGCAGCCATATCATATGACTTTAATTTAATTGCTTCAATACTTACAGTTAATTCCGGTAAAGATGTAGCCAGAGCTATTAATATAAGTCCTACAAAAGATTCTCCCAGCTGGATTCCAAAGAATGGCGTACTGGCAATCTTATCTCCTATAAAACTGAGTCCTGTTCCTAAAACAACTACAAAAAAAGCATTTATCATAAAACCTTTTTTTGCCTGGGGAAGTGTGATTCCACTCTCTTCTATCTCATGAAATTCCTTTACTTCTTCCTCTAATTTTTCACTAAATTCATCATTTTGCTGATGTTCATAGACATAGATAGATTTCATAGCTATAAAATAAACTCCTAAGATTATCAGTGAAAATAAACTTATATTCATTACTCCCTCTGTTGGGAACAAGAACCCCAATAAAAATATCAAGGTTAAAATTATAGCCCAGAAACCGGCCATAAAGTTTTTACTGCTTACCTTAGATGATAGAGAGGTAGACCTCAAGACAAATACATCAACTATAAATACTACAAATATATTAAATAAATTACTTCCGAATACATTTGATACTGCCATCTGGGGATTCCCCAAAAGGGTAGCACTGATACTGGTAACCATCTCTGGCAGGGAAGTTACTGCAGCTAACATAACTATTCCTATCCAGGATTTTTCTATCCCCATCAAGTCTCCTATGGTATCTCCATATAAACTCAATTTTTTTCCAACCACTATTATAAATCCTGCCAATACTGCAAAGATCAATATGTATAACATCTTCTCACCTCTATTTTATGCTAACTCTCCGTATAAAGTCCATGTTTTTGCTGTTACAATTTTAACATCCACAAAGGTTCCCTTTAAAGAACTGTCCCCTTCAAAGATAACTACTTTATTTGCACTTATTCTTCCTGTCATTTTTTCCTTGTTTCTATGACTAGGACCTTCCACTAAAACTTTCACAGTTTTCCCTACATAACTCAAACTGCATTCCTTTGCATTTTCATTTTGAACTTCCATCAATCTCTGTAATCTTGATTTTTTTACTTCCTCTGAAATTTGCCCCTCCATAGTTGCTGCCGGGGTTCCCTCTCTGACAGAATACATAAACATATAAGAATTTTCATATTTAACTTTTCTGATAATATCCATAGTATCCAAGAAATCTTCCTCTGTTTCCCCTGGGAATCCTACTATAATATCTGTAGTAAGTGATATATCCGGCAGTGCAGTCTTTATTCTGTCTACTAGAGCCAGATAATCTTCCTTGGTGTACTTTCTATTCATGGCTTTCAGCATATTAGTCGATCCCGACTGAACCGGTAGATGCATATTTCTGGCTATTTTTTCCGGGTATTTAGCAGCTACTTCCAGTACATCTAAAGTCAGATCTTTTGGATGTGGAGATACATATCTAATCCAGTACTCTCCCTCAATTTGACAAATTTCCTCTAACAGTTTAGCAAAATTAATCTCATGGCTGTTCTCGAAATCTTTTCCATAGGAATTTACATTCTGTCCCAACAGTAAAATATCCTTATATCCTTTTTCTACATATTTTCTCACATCGTTTACTATATCTTCCATAGGAACCGATCTTTCACGCCCCCTTACATACGGAACTATACAGTATGTACAAAAATTATTACATCCATAGTTTATAGCTACAGAAGCTGAGATCCCATCTCCAAAGTTAGCAT
>CAZUGM010000063.1:4474-9903 GCA_964619915.1 uncultured Fusobacteriaceae bacterium
GCGGTAATTCATCTTCCTTGTCAGTCAGTACTGCATGTACTACCTCTCCCTTTAAAATTTTCTCCATAATTTCCGGCAACTGCGCTATATTTTGATTTCCAATAACTATATCTACATGAGGTGCTCTTTCTAAGATGTGCTCCTTTTCCTCCTGAGCTACACAACCTGTTACTCCTATTATCATCTTAGTCTTTCTGGCATTTTTTATAGTTTTTAAATTTCCTAATTTTCCCTCTATTCTCCCTGCTGCTCCACCTCTTACAGTACATGTATTTAAAAATACGGCATCTGAATCATGGATGTCGTCAGTCATCTCATATCCATTTCCCTCTAATAATTTTGTCATTTTAGCTGTCTCATTTACATTCATTTGACAACCGTATGTTATTATTGTAGCTTTTTTCTTACTCATTAATTTCCTCCATCTAACGTCTTTTATACATAAAACTTAATCCTATATATTGTAGCATAATACGCTGTTTTTCGATAGGATTACTTAAAGACTTCTCCCGCTTCTAAATACCACAATAATAAATCAAAATGATCCATAGGAATCTCTATCTCTCTGCAGTATTTTTCGATCTTTTTCTCTATCTCCAAATATTTTTTAGGAGTTATGGTTTTGGGGATTTCATCGATCACTCCTAACCTCATTATATTTTTTAATATATGCCTGTCTAAGATGGCTATCTCATCTCCAAACCCTATATTTCTGAGGAAATGACTGGCTTCTTTATATCCTATCCCCTTGATATTTTTTACCAGCCAAATTCTTTTTTCAAATACGTCACCTATCTTGTCGACCAACGTCTTAGTGACTATCCTTCCCTCCTCATCTTTCATAAATTCCCGGAGGACAACCAGATTTCTTGCTTTGGTATTTTTAAACCTCACTACATTTAGATACGGTATCAAATCATCCTCTATTCCAGTCCAAAATACTCCGGCATTCAGCATCCCATTTATTGCTTTTTCTGCTCCCCTGGCCTTAGACTGTGGGGTCAGGATACAGAAAGCGAGTTCTTTATAAACATCTTCATTGTTACCGTTAAACCAAATTGCCTTATACCCGTTTATCCTGGCTTCAATTAAAGGCTTTATCCTTTTATATACTTTTCTTATCTCCATTAAATATTCATTGTTCATCTATAATTCCTCCTCTGCTATATATCAAAATTAATTATATTAATCCTCTTCTTCCTTTTCTTTGCTTTTCCTTTTTTTACCTTTTACACTATTAATTTTATCAATGAAAATATATAAAATATCAATAAATAAACACATTTATTATTTATTTCATTTATTAAAATTTGACACACTATGCCTATATGCGTATAATGTAATGTACATAATATAAAATTTTAGGAGGCTGATATTTTGACTGGTAGACAAATTTCCCTAGATAGGGCTAAAGAACTTAAAGGTACTATAAACGATTATTTAATAGCAAGAGAGGATATACCAACTGGTATGGCTAAAGGTGTAAGAGAACAATTTGAAGCTTCAAAAGCGATCCTTTTAAAGCATTTCGGTGCTACTGAAAAGGACTGGAATGATTTTAAATGGCAGCTTTCAAATAGAATCACAGATGTCAAAACTTTAAGTCTGATCTTAGATCTGACTGAAGAAGAAAAAAAAGAGATTCAAAGTGTAGGAGATAAGTATAGATGGGCAATTTCACCATACTATGCCTGTTTATTGGATCCAAAGGATAAATATGATCCTATCAGATTACTTAGTATCCCTGCAGCTATTGAGTTAGACAACAACTCTGGAGATGCTGATCCCATGGGAGAGGAACATACTAACCCTGCCGGAACTATCACTAGAAGATACCCGGACAGACTTATCATAAACACAACCAATGAGTGTGCAATGTATTGCAGACATTGCCAAAGAAGAAGAAATATCGGTGAGAGTGACAACGCTACCCACGATAAAGATCTTTTAGAATCAATTGAGTATATCAGAAACAACCCTGAAGTCAGAGATGTTTTACTTACTGGAGGAGATGTTTTAGCACTTTCTGATTCTAGGTTAGAGTGGATCTTAGCTGAACTTAGAACTATCCCCCATGTGGAAATTATTAGATTAGGTAGTAGAACACCTGTTACTATGCCGCAAAGGATAACAGATGATCTGGTTAATATGATAAAGAAATATCATCCTATCTACTTAAACACGCATTTCAACCATCCAAAGGAAATTACTCCTGAAGCTAAGGCTGCATGCGAGAAGTTAGCCAACAATGGAGTGCCTTTAGGAAATCAGGCTGTTCTATTAAATGGTATAAATAATAATAAATTTGTAATGAGACTTATGAATCAAGAGTTATTAAAGATCAGATGCAGACCTTATTATATCTTCCATGCAAAACATGTTCAAGGAACTGAACATTTCAACACATCTATCGATGACGGATTAGAGATCATGGAGTACCTGAGAGGTTTCACTTCTGGAATGGCTATTCCAACTTATATTGTTAATGCACCAAAGGGACAGGGTAAAACACCTTTAATGCCTCAATATATGTTATCTCGTGGAACTGATTATGTTATGATCAGAACTTGGGAAGGTAAAGTAATCAAATATGAAAACCACCCTACAAAAAATATAAAAGAGATCTATTAATTAGAACTTTTACTGGTAGCTGGCCTATGTCAGCTACTTTTTTATCATCTAAAAAAGCATGCCACCCAGTGACATCAACAAGATAATAATAGTTTATTTTCTTAATATAAAATTTTAAAACCAAAGTTACGAATAGATAAAAGATTATAAAAATCTAAAATTATATCTGTTTGGATGCAAGGTCACGTTGCTTTTTTTAGAATCTTGTGGTAATATAGATAAAATCAATTCTCATATATTTTCTTAATAAGGAAGAAAGTTTCTACTAGCTGCCGTAAATAGCTAACTATGAGTGTAATTTTAAGATTAATATTTTCTTAATAATTTCACTCAATATGAGGTGTTTAAAACATTTTGGAGGTTTAATTATGAAAATATTACATGATACTATATTAAGAGACGGATTAGCATTATCAGACTCAATCTTAAAGGTTGATTCATTTGTTAATCATCAAATAGATCCTAAACTTTTGAATGTGGTTGGGAAAGAGTTCGTTAAAAGATTTGAAGGAAAAAAGATAGATAAGGTTTTAACTATCGAAGCTTCTGGAATAGCTCCTGCTATGATCACCGCTTTAGAACTAGGTGTCCCTATGGTATTTGCTAAAAAACACAAACCCATTACTATGGATAAATTTTACTCTACCACTGTTTATTCATTTACAAAGGAAACCAATTATAACCTGACTGTTTCTAAAGAGTTTATAAATGAAGGTGAAAACATCCTCCTAATCGACGATTTTTTATCAGCTGGAAATGCTATCCTGGGTCTTAGAGACATCGTAAACCAAGGTAAAGCAACTGTTGTAGGAGTAGGTATAGTTATTGAAAAAGGATTTAAAGAAGGTAGAAAAAACCTTCTAAAAGAGGGGTTTCACCTGGAATCATTAGCTATTGTTGAAAAGATGGAAAAAGGTAAGATCACATTAAACGAAATTAAATAAATAAAAAGGAGTTCTCTGTGCTGCTAACTGCACAGAGAACTTCTTTTTTTAACCTATAATATTTTTAATTTTTTTAGCTAAACCCTCTAATTTTTTACTTGGACTTCCACATATTGCAATCCTTATCCCATGGGCCACCTGGATAGGATATATATTTTCACGATTCAATTTTTCCAGACTTTCATTAATTTTTTCATCCTCTATCTTTAATGTAATAAAAAATCCTTCCTTATATGGATAGACTTCTAATCCTACTTCACCAGCTTCCTCTAAAAATATCTTAGATCTTTTTTCCAAAAGTTTTACATAACTATCTCTTTCCTCTATTAATTTACCCCTTAAAACTTCATTCTCCTGGATAGTTGAAAATAATTTCATTCCACCCTTGGGAACATTTGACCATATTCCCCGGCATGTGAATTCATTGGCTCTCATATACTCATCTACATTTTTCTTTTCATTTGATATAAATACACTTCCCCCTACACGAAGACCATACTTAGTGAGTGTTTTAGAACAGCTGAATGAGAATACAACCATGTTTTTATGAGATAAGTTTGTAAAAGTTTCCATATATTTACGACTTTCCTTATATCCTTTTACAGCGTAGTCTATATAGGCAATATCGTTTAAAAGGATAAAGCTTCCATCTTCAGACAGCTCATTCATAATTTTGACAATATTCTCCCATTCAGATTTACTCATAGAGTACCCCGTAGGATTGTGACACGGGTCATTTATTATAGCCAAAACTTTCCCCTGTGATTTCATTATCTCAGCTGATTTTTCTCTGAAACTTTCAATATTAAATTCATCTTTTTCATTGAATAATTCATAGGTTTCTACTCCTAAACCATGTTCCTTTGCCATTATCTTATAGGGTCCCCAACCTATATTTGGAATGAGCAGTGTTTCCCCCGGATCCAATATATTTTTTAGTGTAGAACTCACAGATCCTGATCCACCAGGAGTAGCTATAGCCCCTACATTAAATTTTTCTTCATGCTCACCCAATACCCATGACTTTATCTCTCTCAGGTAATCATTGTTTCCAATAAATGATTCTGCATATGGTGCTATATCCATATCATCCAAGTTTTTATATACCTCACTTACAGAGTCAAAAATAGTAAATTTACCTTCCTCATCACAAAGTGCTCCTATTGTTACATCTACTACACTGTCTTCTCCGTACTTAACCTTCGCATCACTGGCTTTTTTCACCATAGTAAATACTGTGTCTACAATATTTTTATCTTTAGATCTTTTAGCTAATATTCCCATTTTCTCCCCCTATTTTTATTTTTTATAGATTAATTTCTTTATCTTTTCATAAATTTTCTGGGTGTCACTCTTTGTAACCTCTCTGTTTTGCCATATTTCCTCTGCTTTTACAGCCTGGCCTACCAGCATCAGCAACCCGTTTTCCCCTACTTCAAATCCCTCTAAGAACCTTGTTTTTTGAGGATTATAGATAAGATCTATCCCGGCCTGATACTCTTT
Source organism: uncultured Fusobacteriaceae bacterium (assembly GCA_964619915.1). Classification (GTDB taxonomy): domain Bacteria; phylum Fusobacteriota; class Fusobacteriia; order Fusobacteriales; family Fusobacteriaceae; genus Psychrilyobacter. The sequence continues at coordinate 9,553 of CAZUGM010000063.1, forward strand.
TTTTTCCTCTATATCCAGTATACTACATTCTAGATTAGGATACATCCCACAGGGGGTACAGTTAACTATTAAATTCTTCTCAGATATAGACTGCAACTCATCATAAGAAATAATATTTAAATTTTTAAACCTTTTAAAATTCCCCCTGGCTTTTTCTATATCTCTGGTAACTAAATAATTCTCTCCGCCTAGGTCTTCCAAACATTTAATAACCGCCCTTGCTGAACCTCCGGCACCACAGATGAAATTTTTTTTATTCTTTACTTCTAATTTTAATTTAGTTATGATCATCTTGAATCCATAGTAATCTGTATTATATCCGATTAACTTCCCACCTCTGGAAATCACAGT
>CAZUGM010000064.1:0-8228 GCA_964619915.1 uncultured Fusobacteriaceae bacterium
AGTTTCCTTTTCTTTGATAAAATATCTTTCAAAAGTTTTCATCTCCTCCTTTCCGAAAAGAGGCGAATACTCCCCTGTCCACATATACCAGAACCAGTCTAAATCTTTTTCACCCCCTTTAAAATAAGCCTTCCTCGCCAGTTTCTCAAATTTATCCATAAGCTCCTTTCCGCAATATTCCTCTCCCTCTATATTGAAACATTTATAGTTTCCGTCTGAATCCATAGGAATACAACCATGAAACATCAGCTGATTGTTGTATTTCAGATATATACTTCCATTGGAGAAGAAAAAATGAATATGTTTTTGCAGCTTATCGCTCTTTTTGAAATATTTAGCTATCTTCTTTATTATCTCTTTTTCCCTTTCAGTTAATTTATAGGGATCTTTGGGATCTATTGTGGGGAAATTATTACTGGTCAACTTATATTCCTTACCATTTAATGTAATCGTCCCCTTAGTCTGATCTATTTTATCCAAGAGCATCCTCTTTTCCATATTAAATTCAGGCCTTTTTCTAATAACCTCAGCTTCCAACTTAAACTGGATAATAGCTATCGCTTTATGCATCTGTCCCCGTACATATTGTTCCTTATCGTTAAATAATTCATCACTGTTGGCTATGGGCAAAAATTCTTTACACGGATCTCCCCCATAAGTTTCCATGGCAAATCTGCCTAAGGGCAGTAAATTTATCCCATACCCCTCCTCTAAAGTTTTTAAATTGCTATACCTGAGAGATATTCGAAGTACATTGGCTACGCAGGCAAGGTGTCCCTTAGATGCTCCTACCCACAATATATCGTGATTCCCCCACTGGATATCACAGTCATGATGTCCTATAAGGTTATCCATAATCTTGTGAGGGTCCGCTCCTCTGTCATATATATCTCCTAAAATATGCAGTTTATCCACTGACAGCTGCTGGATCAAATTAACAGTTTTTATAATAAAATCATCTGCTATTTCCAACTCTATTACCGTGGATATGATCTGGGAATAATATTCCTCCTTATTGAAGTCCTTGCTGTTTAATGTCAAAAACTCCTCCAATATATATGCATATTCATTGGGTAATGCTTTCCTTACTTTGGATCTGGTATATTTAGATGACACTAATCGGAATATGGATAAAATTCTCTTTATCGACACCCTGTACCAGTGAGCCTTTTCATATTCATTTAATTTTAACCCTTCCAATATTTTTTCAGGATAAAAAATTAATTTAGAAAAATTATGTTTTTCTTCCAGGGAAAGTATATCCCCAAAAAGCTCATCTATCTTTATTTTTAAACTTCCAGAGGCTGTTTTCACCAGATGCCTGAAGGCATGATATTCCCCATGAAGATCTGTAAGATAATGTTCTGTCCCCTTAGGAAGATTCAGTATAGCTTCTAAATTTATAATTTCACTAGTGACCTCACCTATATTTTTATATCTATTTGATAATAATTCATAGTACTTTCTTTCCATTTTCCACCCGCCCTAATTATTTATTTATGTGCACTAATTCTCTTTAAATATAGTTTACTCACTTTATATCCAAAATGCAACCTAAATAAAAATCATTGACAAATCTTTTAAAATATACTAAAATTTAAGCGTGCATATGCACACAAAAGGAGGGGTTATGAGAGGTAAAAAGAAAAGGTGTTGCCGATTTTTAGATAATGAAATTGTATATAAGCCAAGAGGTATTACTATGAAAGAGATTGCAACAAATAATATTGAGGCTGATGAATTTGAAGCCATTCGAATTTGCGACTATGAGGGATTAAGCCAAATCGAAGCCAGTGTGTTGATGGGCATCTCCCGTGGAACAATCCAAAGACTATTAAATTCTGGAAGAAAAAAAATTGTCGACAGTTTTTTGAATGAAAAAGCTATAGTTATAAAAAATGAACATTAACTATAAGCCAAAAAACAAGGAGGAACAAAATTATGGAATTAAAAATTGCATTTCCTACAAATGACAGATTAAACGTTGAGGAACACTTCGGACACTGCAGTGAATTTAAAATATTGAATACAAAGGATGGAAAAGTAACATCGGAAGAGTTTCTTACACCGCCGCCACACGAACCTGGTGTATTGCCAAGATTTCTGGGTGAACACAAAATTACCACTATTATCACAGGCGGAATGGGAGCTATGGCTATAAACCTATTTAAAACACAGGATATAGATGTTATATTAGGAGCTACTGGAAGTATCACAGAAAATTTAAATACATTTTTAGCCGGCCAGCTGGCATCTAAAGGATCTGCCTGCAGCCATCATCACGGAGATCACGACTGCAACCATTAAAAATAAAATTAATTATAAATAAGCCGAATTTATTTCGGCTTATCCTAAAAATATAAATTTTGATATACAAAGTTTTGTATTCGCTAAATTTTAAAAATATAAGGAGGAAGACATGAGGATATCCATATGTTCAAAAAAAGCAGGTCTGGACAGTTTAGTCGATGAAAGATTTGGCAGAGCAGAAAACTTCACTATTATTGATCTGGACACATCCATAGTTGAAACTATCGAAAATACCGCTAAAAATGACAGCACCGGTGCAGGCGGAGAGGCTGTGAGATTACTTTCAAAACACAATGTAGATGTGGCTGTGGTTCCCCATTTGGGTCCTAAAGCTGAAAAAGCTATGGTGGCTTTTGAAATAAAAACTGTTTCTCAGGAAGATTATAAAAGTGTAGGAGAGGTTTTAGAGGCATATAGAGCCGGTAAATTAAAAGAAACAACAAAGATAAAAGGGTTGACCAGACTATAAAGACAGGCGTATTAAGCAAAAGGAGTTCTTTTAGGAGATAGGATTTTTTAAATTTATAGATAGTTTAGTTTTAAAAAAAAAACATAAATTTTTGGCGATGCCGACAATTCATGTTTTTTTATCTTTAATTTTTTATTTTTAATAATTTTATTTACAATATTCAATTACTAATTTAGCTGTATTTAAAAGTCCGTCTACATGAGTTCTCTCATATGAATGAGATGAATCTACTCCAGGTCCCACAAGAGCGTGTTTAATCTGTGCCCCTCCACGCAAAAGTGCACTGGCATCTGAACCATAGTACTTATAGATGTCTATAACATAATCAATATCTCCGCATTCACATAGATTTACCAGACGTTTTTTCATCTCCAGATCATATGGTCCCGAAGAATCCTTGGCACATATAGTCACCTTATTTTCTTTGGAAGTCTGACCGATCCCCGGAGATGCCATATCTATAGCTAATATTTCATGTGTCAGTGGTGTGGCAATTCCCGATGCACCATGACCTACTTCCTCGTAGTTAGATATAAAAAATTCCAAGGTATGCTCTGGAACTATCTCATTTTCCGTAAGATACTTGCAGACTCCTAATATAATAGCTACTCCGGCTTTATTGTCCAGATGACGACTCTTGATAAATCCAGATTTGGTCACCTCTACTCTGGGATCCAAATATACAAAATCTCCTACATTTATTCCCAGTTTTTTTATATCCTCTGTATTATCTACCAGTTCGTCCAGTCTCACTACCATATTATCCTCTGTTCTCTTATCTGATCTAGGAGCATCCCCGTAGTTATGTACAGATGATTTTTCAAATAAGATAGTTCCCCTGATCTCTTTGCCATCCATAGTAGATACAGTGCAGTATTCTCCGTCTACAGAATTCCAGGAATACCCGCCGATCTGAGTTAACTTCAGATAACCATTGGATGTAATCTCCCTTACCATTCCTCCCAGGGTGTCTATATGGGCTGCAATTATCCTGCTCTCCTCTTTTTTCCCGGGGAGAACAGCTTTCAATGCTCCCTTGGGAGTTATTTCGGTTTTCACCCCTAATCTTTCGAACTCCTCCCTGCATACTGCTATCCCTTTCCCGGTGTCACCACTAGGACTGGGAATATTCAGTATCTCCACTAATTTTTCCACCATATAATTTTTAATATACTGCATCTATTCCCTCCTTTTTAGAACTTAATTTTTTCATTTACAAAATCCATAATTGCTTCCTTCAGGATTATAGATTCTTCCTCAATTCTTTCATAGTTTCTCTTAAATCTGTCTACTTTATCCTGGTCTTTTAAAGACCCCAGATTTATCTTTACATTGAGTATAGCTCCTCTGATACCTGTTTCTAAAAGCATAGCTCCTACCCCCAGGTCTGTTATAGCATTGAGATTCCCGTACTCAGAGAAAAATGGCAGTAATTCCATGGCTTCTAAAGATGTTTTAGCTATCTCATATGGAACTTCTGTAGCTTTTAAAGTGGCTTTTTGAATCTCCTCGCTTCTGACCGCTTTATCTTCATCGGTATCCTTTGGCAGCTTAAATGCTCCCATAAGGTCGTTAAAAGATTTGGTATCCTCATCTATCAATATCTCCACTCTTTTTCTTATTTTTAGAAGTCTTCTGTGTTTTGTTAAAAACTCCTCCTTGATCATATCATCAAATTCCCTGTATTTTTTCTTGTCTATAACCAGTGATGCCATCATACGGGACAGTGCTATTCCCAGTGATGAAGAAAGAGCAGCTACACTTCCTCCCCCGGGTGCTGGCGCCTCTGAATCCACCACATCTATAAAGTCTCCTAATTCTATATTTAAATAACTCATGTTTATTCCCCCCCATCGCCTACGGCGAAACTGATATTTTATAATGTATAGTTACGTTAGAGATCTTTTTCAGATCTCTTAATTGTGTTTTATCCTTGCATTTCACCTGTATAACCATGGTTCTAATTTCTGCTTAATATATTACTTTTCCGTCTGCCACTACCTGGATTCCATTTTTATACACATCCTTGGTGTGGTTGATTCCAAAGTGATACATTATATACTCCAAATTTGGTGTGTCAAAAATCACAAAATCTGCTTTCTTTCCTCTGGTAATACTTCCAATTTCCTTTCCTCTGTCCACTGAATAAGCAGAGTTGACAGTAACTGCAGTAATAACCTCTTTAGGAGTCATCTTTAATTTCAACGATCCCAGCTGCATAGCCAACTGTAAATTTTCTGTAGGAGAACTTCCCGGATTGTAATCTGTAGATAAAGCTACCGCTACACCTTTTTCAATCATCACACGGGCATGTGCATAGTCTTTATTCAGGTTGAATGAAGTTGCAGGGAGTATATCTGCTATTACCCCGGCCTCAGCCATATCTTCCATCCCTTTTTCACTGGCAGCCATAAGGTGATCTGCAGAAAACGCTCCTAATTCTGCCGATAATTCAGCTCCCCCCAGGGTTACAATTTCATCTGCATGGATCTTTACTTTAAATCCCAGCTCCTTGGCAGCATTTAATATCTTTCTGGTTTCCTCTATCGAAAAAACCCCCTCTTCACAGAAAACATCACAGAACTCCGCCAGTCCCTTTTCTTTAACTAGAGGCAGAGCTTCTATTATCTCCTCTATAAACTCTTCCCTCTTGTCCCTGTATTCGGGCGGCAAAGCATGAGCTCCTAAGTATGTTGATACCAGATCTATGGGATGATCCTCATTTAATTTTTTTACAACTTCCAATTGTTTTAATTCAGTTTCAAGATCCAGCCCATAACCACTCTTAGCTTCTACAGTGGTTATACCAAAAGATAACATAATATCCAAACTTTTTTTAGCTTTTTTATATAATTTTTCAAAACTGGCCTGCCTTGTGGAGTTTACCGTACTTAAAATCCCCCCTCCGGCTTTTAAAATATCCATATAGGGAACTCCTTCTAATTTTTGAGAAAATTCATTTTCTCGGCTTCCCCCATGAACCAGATGTGTATGGGGATCCACCAGACCGGGAGTCACAGTCAGTCCCATGGCATCCTTTATCAACGTTGATTCCCCAATATATTTTTTATCCACTTCCCCGGATCCTATCTCTAAAAATTTCCCGTCTTTAACAACTATATATCCGTCTTTTATTATTTCGACCTCACCCATTTCTTTTCCGACTCTGGGTCTTTCTCCCTCTCCCAGGGTAATTAAATTCCCTATATTCTTTACAATTAACTCTGCATACATCTTAATTTTTCCCCCTCAACACAACCTTCAATAGAATTTTACAATTAATAAATAATTAAACCCAAACTTTTTCCTTTTGCAACCAATATAAATCAATCTTAATTTTTTTATAGATTAGATTCCAAGACCTTTTCCATCGAAAATCCGTCCAAACCTAAATAATATTCCATACTCATTGCCAGGGCTTCCATAGGTACACTTCCTATGATCTCACTTCCCAATACCGGTACTCCGTATCTTTTAGCCTCCATCTTCACAGTTTCAAAGACCCTGTAAAGGGGAGTTTTTTTATAGTTCACTACATTCATAGTCACCTGTACTATCCCTTTTTCCTTCAATTCTGCCGGTCCGGCTTTTATATATCTGAATCCCCCGCTGGAATGTCTGATGGCCTTAGCAATATTTTTCGCTATATTTACATCTGTCGTTCCTAGGTTTAGATTGAAAGCTATCAGAGGCAGTCTGGCTCCTACTCCTACAACTCCCGCTGTCCTATGAGGTATACACTCCCCAAAATCAGGTTTCCACTGGGGATCTTTCATTTTTTCTGCCATCCCTTCAAACTGTCCCTTTCTCACAGTGGCGAGGTTGATCCTTTCCTTGCAGGTAGCCGCCTCCTCATATAAAAATACCGGCACCTTATAATCATCGGCTATCCTTTTCCCCAGTGTTATAGCCAGCTCTATACACTCCTCCATCTCTATATTTTTAATGGGTATAAAAGGCACTACATCTGTAGCTCCCATCCTGGAGTGTTCTCCCTTATGAACATTTAAATCTATTAATTCTGTTGCAATTCCTATTGTCTCATATACAGCTTCCAATACTTTTAACGGTTCTCCGATTATATTTACAACTGTTCTGTTATAGTCTTTATCCGGTTCTACACTGAGGAGTTTTACCCCCTCTCTATTTTTCAAAGGAGCAATTATTTTTTCTATCTTTTCTAAATCTTTTCCCTCACTAAAATTAGGCACACATTGTATTACTTGTTCCGACATACCCCTGACCTCCTAAATTTTTAAATTTTCTGCACTATTATATTAGTACTTTTTTTGCCTTTTTCCAATTTTTTCTGTATTTTTTTAAAGGGTAAGTGAAAAAAATATTTTTGGTTTCGTTTTTTTATGATATAATATAATTCGTGTTCAAATTTAGTATTTTAAAAAGGAAGGTATATTATGTGTAAAGAAAACATGTACGATAATTATGAAACAGCAGGCAATGTTGTTAAGATGGGAATTAAAAAAGCCAACAGTAAAAGTATCAATATATTTTTATTTGGTATCTTAGGCGGATTTTTTATCGCTCTGGGTTATATGGGATATATGACTGTTACCCAGACCATGAGAACCAGAGTAGATACAGGACTAGCCAGCTTCTTGGGAGCCAGTGTCTTTCCGGTTGGTATAATGTTATGTATAGTTGTAGGAGGATCTTTATTTACCAGCAACAATCTTCTGACCCTTGCACTGTTTGATAAGAAGATCAGTTTAAAAAACTTATTCAGAAACTGGACCTTTGTATGGCTGGGAAACTTTACAGGGTCTATCGTAGCAGCTGTATTAGCTGTCACAGCAGGATTATATAAATCTGAAGCAATCCATTCTGTGGCTGTTCACATGGCAGAACATAAGGCAGTTTTAGGATTTTCTGAAGCTGTAGCCAGTGCATTTTTCTGTAATGTTTTAGTAGCTTTAGGTGCCTGGATGACTATGTCCGGAAAGGATCTTGTATCTAAAGTTATAGGTGTCTGGTTCCCGATTATGTTATTCGTACTCTGCGGATTTCAGCATGTGGTTGCTAATATGTATGTTTTAAGCTTAGGAAAGATCTTAGGGGCAGGTTATACCCTGGGAGAGATGTTTATGAACAACATTATTCCTGTTACCATTGGAAATGCTCTTTCCGGGGGATTAATTATTCCTGCTATATATTATTTCTTACTGGTAAAAAAACAAAAATAAATCTTAAAATTAAAAGCCGGCAGATCTGCCGGCTTTTAATTTTTTATTCCACTAAAATTTTAGAGTAATCATGTTGATTAATATTAAACCCTGATTTTACAAAGATTTTTTCCATTTTTTTATTCTCTATTTTTATCAGTATCTCAACAATCCCGTTGTCCAGCTGGGTTCCTGAAACTTCCTTTAAAATTTCAACGGCTTCCCTGTGAGATCTCTTCCTCTGGTATATCCTGGATGTAGTCAGGGCA
>CAZUGM010000064.1:8322-9798 GCA_964619915.1 uncultured Fusobacteriaceae bacterium
GGTATCTGCTACTGCTATGATTTTGGATTCCAGAGGTATTTTATCTTTCTCCAGCTTATAATATCCCTGGCCGTCAATTCTCTCATGATGGTACTTAATCCATGGAAGTATTTTATGAAAAATCTCAAAGGGTTCTAAAATATAAACCCCGTCAGGTACATGTTTTTTTATTTCTTCATATTCCTCTACAGACAGCTCACTTTTTTTATTTAAAATTGTTAAAGGTGTTATAATTTTTCCTATGTCATGGAGGAGGGCTGCTTCCACCAGATCATTTTTTGATAAAGTTTTTTTTAACTCTCCGGGGAGATTATCAAATATTACTTTTACCAGATTGGCCACATGTTCAGAGTGGTTGCTTGTATATCCGTCCCTTAGTTTAACTGCCCTGATCAGACTGCTCAATGTCTGCATATAAAAAGAATTCAGAAAAACTGACAGATTTTTTAAGAGAGAGATTATTATATATACAAATAAACCATCCATAAAAAACAGGATAGAAGTTCCAAATACCATTTTCTTACTTACCACTTCTTTCAGGATGATATAGCTGAAATGAAATACATAAAAAAAAAGAAACAGAAGCACGGCATCAAAAATAAAAGGATCTTTTTTATAGGGAAATTTTAGTATCTTATAAAAAAATCCAAACCCTTTTAAAAGTTTTAAATAATTCAGCAGGCCTAAAATAGTAAAGGTCATTCCAAGTGTTATTAGTGTTAAATTTATATACTCCATTAAACACACCTCTTTTTATTTGAAATAATAAAAATATACATTTAACATTGCTTTCAGTATATCTTTACCACTGTTTTTATAAAATCCTGCAATGGATTACTTTTTCCAATCTGATAAATAATTTAGTTTTTTCTTCTCGTAAAAATAGTATGGGACTGTATTATTATGATTAAAAAAATTTTACAACCTTTAACCTAGCTATAATACCCTGGATCTCACTCCTCTATAAACCTCCTTTTGAAAACACCTATTAGTTATAAAACATGGTTTTAAGCACAAAAAAATGACCATATAATCAAATATTTTGTCCTTTTAAGCGTTTTATGCAAACAAAATGTATTATATTGATACTGAAATTGATGCTTTTTGTTATTTTTGAGCCGGGTATCACTTTTTTATCACCACCTCCTCTCAACACCAATAATATCAATGGATTGAAGCCTTCGATAGAGACATTCTTGAGTTGTCAGCTATACAATCACAAGGGAAATGTTTTGAAGGCACCTTAGAAGGGAAATAAGAGGGGTCTTATTATGTCGCTTCCAAAAAAAATTGAAATTAGCCTCTATTTATGGGTGTTTTGGGTGGATTTCTTTTTCCTCTTTCTAATAAACTAATATAAGTTCTATCTAATCCACTTAATGTTGCTGACATCTCCTGAGATATTTTCTTTTCACTTCTATATTTTAAAATTATTTTTCCAAAACTGTTTTCTATAGTCATTGAACCCCTGTTCTT
>CAZUGM010000065.1:0-2176 GCA_964619915.1 uncultured Fusobacteriaceae bacterium
AATTTTTTATCAAAATCTTCTTTCTTAAAACCCTTACAAAAAATCCCCCAATATCGATGTCTAAATATTGATTCTAAACTATTTTGACTTAAAAGATTCATATAACTTCCACACCCTAAAAATTCTAAATGTTGAATATTAGAAAAGTTTGTACTTATTTTATTATTATAAAAAGAAAAATATTTATTTAAATACTCATAAAAAGAATTCAAGTTATTAACTTTATTACTTTGAGCGTAATTTATTAAAAATGATATTGATATCATATCTAATTGAGAAGATGTTAATTTAGGAATTGTTTCTATCGCTTCATTAAGTACAATTTGTTTTAAACTTCTTTCATTTTCAGTAGTCCTCTCTATGATAAGATTTATTAAAACTTCTTTTAAATCTTGACTGCCATTTCTTGCATATTCCCTTTGAGCTACATACATTACATATTGAAAATCTGGATTTTCTACTTCTTTAGTATTTAATTTTTTCTTTTCTGCTATTTTAATATAATCATCAATGAATTCTATAGCTCTTTTTGTTACTATTTCTTCAGCCTGAGTGGTTAAATCAAAAAAATTAGCTTTAAAAATGTCTAGTGCTACCTCTTTAACTTGGGGATAAGTTAACCCTATAACATCTCTTCCCGCTTGTATATTACCTGTAGAGCCATCTCCTATTTCTTGCTTTTTAATTTTATCCAACATCTATTTCTCATCTCCTAGTATAATCTCTCCCAACCTGTATATTATTTGAAGAATTATTTCCTATGCTTTGGTTAATTTGTACCTCTAATTTTTTAACTTTTCTATTTAAATAAAGTATTCTTATTCCTCCTATTATTAAACCTGGGATTGTAATCCCTACACCCGAAAACAACCATTCTTTATTTATTTTTAAATATTCTAAAATTTCCATAATTCAGCCCCCTCAATTATATTTAAAACTTTATTTTTTCTCTTACTCTTATTAATTGTCCTTTAACTATATTAGCTCTTTTTCAAGTGTTTTTCAACTCATTAAAAAAAAGACAGATTTCCACTGTCTTTTCTCCATAATTTTTATTTTCTTAAATCAATGTCTCCTTCAGATACCCACACCCTTTTCTATGGTATTTCCGGCGTAGGAGTCTCCGGTACCGGTGCTTCCGGTTTTGGTATTTCTGGCTTGGGTCCTTCCGGTACCGGTGTTTTCGGTTCAGGTATTTCCGGTGCTGGTGTTTTTGGTTTAGGTTTTTCTGGTGTCGGTACTTCCGGTTTAGGTGTGTTTTTTATTTTATCCATTTTATCCCCTCCTAGAATCTCCATGATTTCCCTTATAACTTTATCTTACTACTTACATCCTCTACCTTTTCATCAAATTCATTTATGATTGTTGTTTTTTTACTCTCCCTACTTAATCTATCTTTTCTCCTTCCGTTTCAAGGATATTTCTTCCCCACTTTTCCATAAGATCCAGTATCTCTCCCAGACCTTTTCCTTTGGGTGTTATCTTGTACTCTACCCTGGGAGGAACTTCCGGATAGACCTTCCTTTCTATAAATTTATTTTTTTCCAGCTCCTTTAGGTGTTCGGACAGGACTTTTTTACTTATGCCGGGAACTATCTTTTGTATTTCACTAAATCTCAACACCTCTTTATTCAGATGCCATACAATAAGCGACCTCCATTTACCTCCCAATACATCTATTGTAGTTTCTATAGGGCACTTATACTCCTTATTGTTCCATCTATACATAACGTTCCTCCCAACCTTTTATTATTTACCATTATTCTATCACGATCCAATGACTTTTCCTCTATTTATTCAATTTCGATTTTTTTCAAAAAACTTTTTTTCTTCCAGGAAAGTCTTTCTCCCAAAGGGAACCTCTGGGTAACCTGACTACTAAAAAGTGCCTTCTTCATAAACTTTTTTATCTGTGTTATTCTTACTCTATATCAAAAGAAAAGCAAGAAATTTATTAACATTTGTATATAATTTAGGAGGTAACAATGAGATATCCAAGAGCATTTTCACATATTGGAATTACAGTGTCAGATTTAGATAAGGCAGTTAAATTTTATGAAGAGGTTATGGGCTGGTATGTTATTATGAAACCCAGTGAGGTAGTGGAAGAAAGGGAGACAGCCATAGGTCAGATGTGTATAGATGTCTTCGGTGAAGGATGGGATAAATTTAGAAT
>CAZUGM010000065.1:2269-9750 GCA_964619915.1 uncultured Fusobacteriaceae bacterium
GTTTAAACCATTCCAAACCGGAGTATTCCATTTTTCTGTAAAGGACCCGGATGTAGAAGGATTGGCTGCCAGGATAGTAGAGTGTGGCGGTAAACAACGAATGCCAATAAGAGAATACTACCCAGAAGATAAGCCATACAGGATGGTCTATATGGAAGATCCCTTTGGAAATATCATAGAAATTTATTCCCATTCATATGAACTCCACTATGGTGCCGGTGCATACCAGCATGAATTGAATAAATAACAAAATTTTTTTAAAAAACAGGATGTTCTTCATCCTGTTTTTTAATTGAAAGGAATAAAAAATAGATAATGATCTTTCCCTTGAATTTAAAAATAGTCAGTGGAAAAAAGGATTTTTGCATAAATAATCATATTAAATATATATAGGGGTTCAACAGGCAGAAGAGATAGATTATCAAGTTATTTTATGAAATTAGGAGGTTGAAAATATGGATGCAGCAGCTAGAAAGAAATTAAATGAAATAATTAAATTACTGGAAAATGGAGGAACTGAAAGAGATATACTGGACAGGGAATTCTCTGGAAATAAAACTAAAATGACAGAATGGATAGATAGATTCTCTAGCGAGTTCACCTCAAAAGAGAAGGAGTTGCTGTCATTTGAAAAATATGAAGTAGTAAAACAGGCAAAAGAAAAAAATAGAGGTATTCCTGTGGATGCCCTGGAGATACTGGAACAGCATGAAAAAAGATTGAGAGACTTAGAACTGAGATTAAAAAATCTGATAAAGATCGAAAACTCCGATAAAAAATCTAAATAAAAATATTGTAGAATCTTCAGTTTGAATAAGATCTCAAAATCGGGACTAATTCCAGGAAAAAAACTGTTTTAAAACATTGAATGGTATAAAAAAATAGACATCAGTTGATTTAATGAAGAATATATAGTATAATGTTGTAAAATAATACAATATGAAGTAGATAAAATGATTACCTAATTGGTGAGGTTTATAATGTTTTTTTATAGTATAGATACGAACTAATTGAACAAAGGGAAAATTTTATTTGAAAAATATTTGTAGAACTGGGGTTTACTCAGGGTCTCTTTTGAGGCAATGAGTTATGCTACTTATGTGGCATATTGTGAGTCTATCAGACGAAACTTAAACACTCTAACTCTATTACCACTATGGTAGTAGATTTAGAGTGTTTTTTTTTGTTATTTATTTAGGAGGAGAAAATGGAGAAAAAAAATAAAACGCAAAAATCAAAGACTAGGTTGAAAAAACCAAAATTTGAAACCGATAAATTGAAGGGAAAAACAAAATTACTGCATTCCAGGAATGTCAATAAATGGGGGTTTGATTTTCACCCTCAGGTATCTATCATCTCCGGGTTACTGGTTTTATTCTTTATAGGGGCGACCTTAAAAGATCCCATGGGGGTCAACCAAGTTCTGAGCGGTATTAAAGACAATATAACCAACAACTGGAACTGGTTTTTTATAATAAGTGCCAATATATTTTTAATCTTCCCTGTCTATCTCATGTTCAGTAAACTGGGAGAGGTCAGACTGGGAGGACCTAAGGCAAAACCCGAATACACTAATTTCGGATGGTATTCCATGCTTATAAGTGCCGGAATGGGTATAGGTCTTATGTTCTGGAGTGTAGGGGAACCCCTTTATCACGCCACAACGAAGATGCCCATAACCGATGGAAACTCTGTTGGAGAGGCTCTGGGTATAACTTTTTACCACTGGGGATTTCACCCGTGGGGGATTTATGCTCTGGTAGCCCTGTCCCTGGCATTTTTTGCATATAACAGAGGGTTACCCCTCTCTTTAAGGTCTGTTTTCTATCCGATATTTAAAGACAGGGTATTTGGATGGGTAGGAGATATAATCGACATCACAGCTGTAATTTCATGTCTTTTTGGATTGGCCACTTCCCTTGGATTTGGTTCCCAGCAGATAAATGCAGGATTAAATTTTTTATTCGGGATTCCCCAGTCACCCAAAGTACAGGTGCTGATCATAGTTGTAATAACATTTATAGCAACTATGTCTGTTGTTTCGGGGATAGGAAAGGGAGTCAGAATCCTTTCGGAATTAAATATGAAAGTCGCAGCCGTCTTTCTTATTATGATTATAGTTTTAGGGCCGACCCTTTATATGGTAAGAGGTTTTAATAACGGTTTGGGATTTTATCTGAATAACTTAATTTCAATAAGTTTCTTCACTGAAAACGGGAATAAGTGGCAGGGTTCATGGACTATTTTCTACTGGGCATGGTGGATCTCATGGTCTCCTTTTGTAGGAATGTTTATTGCCAGAATTTCAAAGGGAAGAACAGTCAGGGAATTTATACTGGCTATCCTTATAGTACCGACACTATTAAGCTTTACCTGGATGTCTGCATTTGGCGGAACGGCTTTATTCCAAAACAGTGTAGATGGAGGAGCTCTGCTGAATGCGGTTAACAACAATGTAGCTACTTCATTGTTTGCTATGATCCAGAATTTAGAAATATCTTCACTTCTTAAGATGATCCTTTCAGTAATGGGTACATTCTTAGTAATCTCATTCTTTGTCACTTCATCAGATTCAGGATCCCTTGTGGTGGACAACCTGACCTCTGGCGGAAAGATAGATTCACCGGTTCCACAGAGAATATTTTGGGCTGTAATGCAGGGAACCATAGCAGCAGCACTTTTAATTGCCGGTGGAAGCGAGGCGTTGAGTGCTCTTCAAACAGGAGTTATTCTTTCGGGGCTGCCCTTTACAGTAATGCTCCTTGCTATGACTTATAGTCTGCATATAGGTCTTCGAAACGATTTGAATAAACTTAAACAGTATAGGGAAGATAAATTATTGAATAAAATTTTTAACGAGAAGATATACGGTGCATTTGCAAAAGATGAGTATATCAAATAAAGACCAGCTAAAATTAATTTAGATCCTTTACAACCTTTAGAATAATTTAAAAGAAGGGTAATTTTTTTCTTTCAGAAAGTTGTCCGAAATAAAGAAAAGGCAGGAATTTCACTTCCTGCCTTTTCTCATATAAACTTCTAATCTTCACCTTATCATCATTGGTTACCCAGACTGGCTGGAAAAGGCTTTCAAACTTTGATCCCTGACCGCACCAATTTTAATTATATTGCTGATTCTTTATCTTAAGAAAGATTAAAAATATTTTTTATCCTGTTAAGTTTTTCCTCTTCCTTAATTATATCCAAAAAATTATCTACTATATTTTTATCAAACTGTTTATTTGATTGTTTTAAAAGTTCCTCCACTGCGAATTCAAAACTTACAGCGGATTTATAGGTTCTACGTGTAACCATTGCATCAAAAGAATCTGCAACTGCAATTATTCTAGAACCCATAGGGATATCATCTTCCCTTAATTGATCAGGATAACCGGTACCGTCAACTCTTTCATGGTGGTGTTTTATCATCAGGGGAACTTCTTTCAAAGAAGGGTTATCCTTTAAGATATCAAACCCAATTAAAGAATGATCCTTTATTACTTCGTACTCACTTTTTGTAAGTTTTCCCGATTTCAAAAGAATTCCATCTGGTATTCCTATTTTTCCAATATCATGCAGATGTCCAGCGATATGTATCTTTTCACAAAATTCTTTATTATAGTTCATATGTTCTGCAATAATGAAAGCTAGATCCGCAACTCTGGTAGAATGTCCTGCAGTATAAAGGTCTTTCGCTTCAATTGTTGATACTAAATTATCAATAAAAACGTGAAAGTTAATGTTCAATATAGATCCTCCCATTTGTTGATTTTACTCTTTATCCCATCTCAGAGTTTAGCGTGGCAATATTTTTGACTTTCAAAGTATATACCTTGGTGGATCTATTGTCAATTATAAAATGGCAGTGTCTATCAGAAATGTTTTTAAATATGATCTACCTGAAAAGAAGGATCCCTGCATACCTTCCCGTATATGGTTTTTTTAATATTTTGCCGGTTAACATTATTTAGATCTTTAATCCTATAAAAATTGATTTTTAAAGAAAAATAAAGTATCTTTGTAGAGTAATTTAACTTATCTAAAGAAGGGGAGAACTTATATGAAAGATAAACTAAACCAAGATAGAATTATAGGCGTTATTGCCGGAACATCTGTTGACACCCAGTTTGGACTGACATTTTTAGAGGAAAAAAATATTAAAGGAATAGGAGCTCCGGTATCTCTTACTCCTCAGGAACAGACCGAGCTGCAGGTATTGGATAAATATACTTTAACTAAGCTCGTATCCACTAAAGTCTGTGAGCTGAAGGAAAAAGGGGCAACCAGTATTATGATCTACTGTAATTCCCTGAGTGGTGCCATTGATTTAGAAAAGCTACAATTGAACAGCCCCCTCCCCATTATAACTCCTCTTGATGCCTACAAGGCTTTAAGTTGTCAGTTTCAGACCTTTGGTGTGATTTCAGCAAATTGCCAGAGTGCCGCTGCTATTGAGCATATTATATTGACCCACAACCCCACGGCTAAAGTCATAGGCATCGGTAATCTACAGATAGTTGAAGATATTGAAAGCCGGTTATCTCCAGAGGCCATTATTGAGCATCATTCGTTATCTCAGGTTATACAAGCTATGGCTGGAAGTGGTATCCAAACTTTGATTCTTGGGTGCACTCATTTTGACTACATTGCCGATTCTTTATCCGAACAGCTTAGGGACACTTCAATTTTTCTGCCGTCTGAGTATATGCTAAATCAATTATTGAAATTCAGTTCTTTAACTTAATTGCCGGACTTATGCAAAAAATTAAAAATAGGCAATAAAAAATGCCAGTCTCAAAGCTGGCATTTTTTTATTACTTTCTCACTATTGGTGAAGAGTCCAGATCAAAAGGATTGGTTCTGCAGGCAAGAGAAAATAAATAAGGGTAACTTTCTCTTAAATGGTCTATATAGCTGATCCATTGATTTTTCAACTCTCCATAAACTCTGTTCATGTCTCCTGTGAGATGTTTATAATCTTCTTTAGGAAGATCCACCAGAGTATCCCTATGCTTCAGCTCTTCAGTGAGATGGAATACAGCCCACAAAAGATCTGTAAAACTTTCATGTTCCAGTAAATTATTATTTTCAAGGAGCCTCAATAAAAAATCTTTTTTATCCTGCAAAAGGAATTTTAATTTTTCCCAGTCCATAGCTTTATGGTTCAACTGACTCTTATGTGCCTTTAAAACTGTACACATATTTTGAAATTCTTCCTCTGAAGGGTGATCTATTATCTTAAATTTAGATTGTGACCCTATTATCTCCACATCCATCTTTGCAATAAGATTCAAAAGTTCAGTCCCTATCTCACTGTAAAAAGTTCCTATAACCATATTTAATTTTTCCATACGTTCTTTCTTTTCCCTGTTATCCAGAATTTTATGAATAATCAATGTAACCAATAAAACTTCAATAAATAAAAAGGCAATGTCTTCTATTAAAAATACCAAAATATGATGTATATCTCTAAACAATAAATATTCAAGAAGATAAAAAGAAGCTCACATAAATATCAGTAACAAGCCCATATAGATTTTCCAATTTACTTTTTTCATTTTCGCCACCTTTGTTAAATAATTTTTTATAAAATCAACAGCTTTTAATTTTTTTCTTTTTCAGAAATAGCCATTTCATCTAAAGATAAAATTTTTCTTAAGCTTAATCCAAGATTAATTTTAGCTTTAAAACTTGAAAAAGTCAATCTTTTTTAAAGTTCAGCCAGATCTTCTGATTTTTCCTTCCTTAAAGCAAAGATTAAAAAACGGCATTCTCCTATAAAATTCTTAAAATTAGATTTTTCTAAGAGCATAATACTTTCTTTCTTCTCATAGACTAGATTACTCCTTGTTTTTTTGTTTTTTCAGTATTATAATAATATTAAGAAAAAAATACAGGAGGTTTATTATGACGTATTATAATTACTATATCGATACTGAAAATAACAAAATTCATAGAGGAGGCTGTGCTCTTCTATTGAATAATTCTAATGTTTTTTTAGGCACTTTTAAAAATTATAACGCTGCATTTCAATTTGCAGAGTTTAGAGGATATAAAAATGTTTCCCTTTGTAAACGCTGCAACTATCTTTGATGGAACGATTTTAGACATCAGCTAGCCCATATAAACCCTCTGTCCATCACTACCATACCTCTCCTTTTCAAAATTTTATTAGTTCTTAAGTTGACCTAATGACTAAGTAACTGTAAAATATACATGTAATGAGTATCATAGTACCAAATTGATACTACACTCTCCCCAAGAGAATTCATTACAATTGTTTTATAAATCGACTCTTAAATGACTATTTTAAGGGTCTTTTTATATATTCGCAGCCAGCCTTTCTTTTTTTCATCTCCCGTGGTTTTTACCTGTGTTTGTACTGGTTTTCTCTATTTTTTTCAGTTCACAGCTTCTACCGACTCAATTTCTATAGAGCTTAATAAATTTATTCTTTTGTTATAATATGTTTAACATGGTTTTCTGTTTTTTGGAGTTCCTTAATAAAAAATTTTGGATGGGCTTCATAATTTTCTAGCTTATCAATTGGAAGCCAACACATAAATTCCCTTACTCCATCTGTTGCAAAGCTGTTACTCTTTAATTCTTTTGTTCCTTTGGGCTTCATTAAATAATAGAAACACACTTCATGGCATTTTACTCCTTTTTTCAGTGTCCCACCATTACCCTCAAAAAAGTTCTCATGGATGAAAGCAAGTCTTTCAATTTCATATGATACCCCTGTTTCTTCTAAAACCTCTCGTCTAACTGCATCTTCTGTAGATTCTCCTATCTTTACCGCTCCACCTACAGAATAGTAATAACTGTCTTTTTCATTTTTGGCAAAAAGAATATCCCCGTCTTCAATAATTATCGCGGCAGCTCTATATCTAAATCGTTTATCGTCTG
Source organism: uncultured Fusobacteriaceae bacterium (assembly GCA_964619915.1). Taxonomy (GTDB): domain Bacteria; phylum Fusobacteriota; class Fusobacteriia; order Fusobacteriales; family Fusobacteriaceae; genus Psychrilyobacter. The sequence goes on from CAZUGM010000065.1 coordinate 9,179, forward strand.
TTATTAATTTACAATCCATAATTTCCTCCTTAGTTATCACTAAATTATACTATATAATTAATCAGATGAGGAATAGAAATAAAAAAAGAGTAGAAGTAGATCTACCCTTAAAAATCGGCAATTTTATGGTTATGACTATAAAATATTCTTATATTTTTCTAGGAAATTTTCAACCCATGGATAAGCTTTACCACAGTCATGGCAGTATTTTGGCACTTCTTCACTTTCTATATATCGAGGTTTTCGAATATTAGTAAAATCAGGTGTGGTATTTATAGCCAAGAGACCGCCTTTGATAGGTGAGCCGCATGTACAGTGAGTCAAAACTTTACTGTTACACTTGATACCTAGATCGCCATTGAAATCTTCTACTCTTTCAAGTGTAGAAGTTTGAAGGTGTCCTTTTTCACATATAGCAGACATTAAATTTTTTACCTTTACTTTCACTAAATTTTTCATCGAAGCTCCCCCCTTTAAACTCTGAATTGGATAGTTCAGGAATTTACAAAACAATTTTTTGTTTTCTTGAACAGCACTATTGAAATTTTAATACTATATTGTTGTACTCTGAG